>CAZNZH010000243.1:0-7808 GCA_964577445.1 uncultured Myxococcales bacterium | reverse complement strand
GAGGAACTTGGTGGGGCAGCGCATCTCGGGCGGGATGATGGTGCTCGCCAGGGGGTTGTCGAGGCGGTCGATGCAGTCGACCTCGTAGGCAGCCGTCGCGTTGATGGCGGGCTGGTGTTTGTCGGCCGGGAAGCGCTTGAGCTGGCAGATGCCGGCCTCGACCTCGGCCAACAGCGGCGTGGGGTCGGCGGGACCGTGGGCTTTGTGGGCGGCCCAGAAGAAGTTCCACCAGGGGTTGTCCTCGGCGATCATCGGGCGGGTGGCGCCGGGCGGGTTCATGACCGCGGTGGCCATCAGGGCGCGGACGCGAGCCAGCAGGGCCGGCTCGGTGGCGAACCACAGCAGGTTCGTGAACGACGTGATGGTCATCGAGCGGCCGTTCCAGTTGCTCGCGCAGTCGCCAGCGCCGGCGTAGTTGGCCATCAGGTCGAGGTTGTCGGACATCGGCAACAGGAAGCTGCCCAGGGCGTCGAGGCAGTCGCGCGGGCCGTCCTCTTGGAGCAGGCAGCCATGGTAGAAGTCGACGATGGTCGGGTCCTCGGTCACGGCGGCGGCGGTCGCCAGCCAGCCCAGCGCCATGGCGGGCATCCCGATGAAGCCGTGCTCGGTCGGGCGGTCGTCCCAGTCGATGAAGTGCAGCTTGTTCTCCGCCAGATGCAGGCCGATCTTGCGCAATAGCTCGGTCGCCGTGGCCCGCGCGCCCGCGTCGTCGACCAGCCGGATGATGGCGCCCAGGGCCAGCATGTGCCCGGCGTACTCGTCTTGGGACACGTTGTCGTAAAAGCACCAGCCCGCGTATTTCTCAAGGCCACACCTGGTCGAAGTGAACCACTCGCCCGCGGCGTTGACGGCCTCGACGCAGCCGGTCGAGCCGACGCGGACCCAGCGGTCGTCGTCTTTTTCGGGGTCGACCTTGTAGGTGGCGTCGTCCGCCGGGCAGTCCGCGCCCTTGACGCCGGGCGGGATGAGGCGCCGCGCGAAGACCCCGGAGACGCCGGTGATCTCCATGCGCTCGACCTCGCCGTCGAGCAGCAGCGTGATCATCGCCAAGGCTTCGGGCGAGCGCGTCACGGCGTAGCGATAGGCCTGCGAGGTCAGGTAGAGCGCGCTCCAGAGACCGTCGTTGGCGTCGGTGACGAACTTCTCGACGTCATCGTAGGTGGCCTCGCTCGCGGGTTTGACCGGCGCGTAGCAAGGCGCGGGCTGGCCGCCCGGGCAGGTGACCTCGACGCGCGGCAGCTCGACCGTGGCGATGTATTTGAGGGTCGGGTGGACGTGCAGGCGGGCGGCGATCGCGTCGTAGCCGGCGGCTTTTTCGGCCAGGGTCTCCGCGGTCGAGGGGCCGTCGGGGCAGGTGCCCCACGCAGGCGAGCCCCAGCGCCACGGGTCGACGCAGGCGCCGGACTCGCAGAGCTTGCCGGCGGCCGCGCAGTCGGTCTCGACCCAGGCGCCGGCCTCACACCGGGTGAGCGTCGTCGCGTCGGCGCTGCAGGACGCGGCGCCGAGCTCGCAGCCCGCGTCGGGCGTCGCGTCCGCGGCGGCGTCGCTGGTGTCCGGGCTGGCGTCGGCGGTGACGTCCGCCACCGCGTCGGCCGCGGAGCCGCCGTCGCCGCCGCAAGCCGCAGCCGTCATCATCGTGGCGGTCATCAAGAGAAGCGCGAGGGAGCGGGGTAGCATGCGGCGTCCTGGTCTTGGAAGTGGGGCGCGGGCTCGTGCTCGCGGCAGATTCGCAGAGAGTCGGCGACTGTCAGCGGCTCGTGGGTGAGGCCGCAGGTGTGGCCGGCGGCGCTGGTCTCGAAGAAGCGGCAGGAGTGACACTCGCCGAAGCTGCGCTGGCTGGTGGCGCGCTGGAGTACCAGCAGCAACGCCTGCAGCGCGTCGGTCGCCGCACCGGCTTGGGCGCCGCTGAGCCGTCTCACCAGCGGCGAGGGGTGCGCGAGGGCGGCGACCGCTTGGCCGGCCTCGGTCAGCGCGCAGCGCACGACCCGCTTGTCCTTCGGATCGGCGCGCTTGACGAGGAGCCCGCGCGCCTCGAGGGCCTTGAGCGTCTGGCTGACGCTGCCCTTGGTGATGCAGAGGTAGTCGGTCAGCACGGCGGGGGTGTCGCTGTAGCGGTTGGCGCGCGACAGGTAGACGAGCGCCTCGAGCTGCACCAGCTTCAGCCCGTGTGCGTTGGCGACCTCGCGCAGGCTGCCGCGAAAGACCGACGCCAGTCGCTCGATGAGGTCGTGAAGCTGCGACGTCGCCATGTGGCTGCTCCCGCGGGCGCCGCACCTTCGGGCGGACGCGCCGGGGGACCGTAGCGACTCCATACCGAAATTTCAACGCAATGGCGTTCCGTGTTAGACCCCGAAGAGACGTCTGACGCTTTTTTCTCGCCTCTGTCTGGTAGAATCGCCAGCGACGCGCTGCCGAATCGCCGCTCTCGTCATGTGCTTCGCGCTCGCGGGCTGCTCCGACGCCCCCGCCGCTATGGCCTGTGCTGGCCCAACCCACCCGGCGACGTGACGCCCACGGACGGACCGCTCGGGGGCCTCACCTGGCGCGCCCCGGTTGCTCACCCTGGACGAGACGGTGTCGGTCACGGTTCAATAGGTCGGCCTGCCCGCTGTCAGCCCCCGGCCACCCCGACTGGTCGGACGCGGGTCGCGAGCGCCCAAACCCGAGTCACCAGCGACCGGAGTCACCCCGTGCATCCCACCTCCCCGCCCGACCCAGCCGCGCTGCGGCGGATCACTCAGTTCCTCGCGGCGAACGGCACGAAGCTCGGTAGGCGGGCGCGGGCCGTAGTGGATGAGTACGGCGACGACGCCGTGCCGCTGCTGATCGCGCTGGCTTGCGATCGTGACCTCGCCGACGAGGAGGCGCTGGGCGGCGGATATGTGCCGGTCCACGCGGTGACGCTCTTGGGTGAGCGGGGCGACGTGCTGGCTCTGGGACCTCTGCTTGAACTGGTCGAACGACTCGAGCTCGACGCGATCCTCTACGGCGCCTGCCTCGACGCGCTGGGGAAGTTCGGCGCGGCGCTGGTCGAGCCGGCCCTGGCGCTCCACGCTCGAACCGAGCGGCCGGACACGCGCACCGCCATGGCCGAGGCGCTGTCGGACTGCGGCGTGAAGGACGATCGCATCCTCCGCGTCCTGTGCGAGCGGCTGGCGCGCGACCCCGAGGTCGCCGTCACTGCGCTCGCGGCCTACGGAGACCCGGCGGCGCTGCCGAGGATCTACGACGCCATGCGCGACTATTTGGCGGCGCCGCGTGAGGTGATCCTGGGCATCGGCGGCATCAACACGTTCACGCGCGCGCTGGACCTCCTCGGTGGGACCATGCCGCCGGACCTCGAAGCAGCCGCCGCGGCCCAGCGCGCCCGGCAGAAGCAAGGGCGCGAGCAGCTCCTCAAAGAGACCGGCTTCGCGGACATCCAGCAGCTCTTCACCTCCAAGGCGCCGCGCCGACAGTGAGCCAAGCCTGGAGAGGGTCCGCGGCGCCGGACGAGACGGGCTAGTCGTCTCCCGTGTCCCCGCCGCTGATCGCTTGGCTGAGGCGCTTGAGCTCGTAACCGTCTGCCGTGGGGCTGACTTCGTATGTCGATGTGTGGGTGTGGCGCGGTTCGCCATTGTCCCCGGGAGCGATGTAACCACCCTTGACCACCACTTTGCCGCCACCGTCGACGACGACCTCGCCGAGCAGCCCGTCATCGCCGTCTCCGAGCTCGGTGAAGTTGTGGCTCGCGACGGTCGTGACACGGCCCTTGACCACGGCGAGGATGAGCATGCGGCTGCCGTACTCGAACGGGCCGAAGTAGTCATCGGCGGGCACGAATTTCACCAGCGCCTCGGGGCCCGAAAATGCGGGGATGAGGTCCGCCTCAAGCAGCAGGTGCACATACGCTGCGCAGGTGGTGCCATCCGGTTCGCCGGCGGCGTTCGGACACGGCACCCGCGCGTCACGGCCCTCGAAGCGGACCGGCGCGCCTTGGGCGGCAACGGCGAACGGCGAGCCAAACCAATCGCGTGACACGCGCCTGGGTGCAGCGCCCCCAGCGACGCCCGCGCATTCGGCGTACCCTTCTCTACACAAGGCTTCGCCGGCCTCGCCGAACCGGCACTCCTCGACCAGGCAGCGCGTTCGGGCGGAGAGGCCCTTGGTCGACGCGAACGCGACGTTGGCGCCAGCGCCCGCCTTGCCCAGCAGACCTCCGGGCGTGCCAAGCTCGGCCCAGTTCCCGCCGTAGAATCTCCAGAAGCCATCCACCGACTTGCCGCTGAAGAAGAGGTAGAACTCGACCTGCTCAGAGGCCCCGCTCGCGCTCTGGAGCTCAGCCGAGAGGATCCAAGCCGAGGCGAGCGCGGCCGGCTGAGCGTCCGCGTTGGGCGGGATCAGCATGGCGTCGCCGGTCTGAAGGTCCTCGGCCTTGAAGCGCTGCTTGGTCACTCCGGTCTTCACGAGCTTGGCGGCCAGTGAGCAGTCGGGGGATTGGCTGACCGACAGCGTGTAGTAGCCGTTGTCGGCGCGCGCTGGCTTGCCGTTTGGCGACGTCACCCGGGTCGTGAACCGCCACTGCCCCATCGCCGGCCCGCCGTCCGGGCACTCCGCGAGAGCCGCTGGTGCGCTCGCGAGGAGCGCCACCGCGCAGAGCACGAACGCGAGCGGAGCGCCGCGCCGCAGCCTGCGCTGGGCTGCAAAAATCCGCGCTGGCACCTGAAAATCCACCGTCATGACGACCTCCTCACTGCCCTTGGTTGGAAATCTACTCGGAGCGACCATAGGGCGCGGCTGCGACGCGTGCGGACACACGGATGGTGCCCGCCCGGCCACCGTCGGCCCCGCGGCGTTGGCGCGAGCTGCGTGAAACCGCATGAGGATAGCACCCGTTTCGTGGGCCCGATACGGCACCGAAGCGGGCGATGGCTGGCCTCGGGCGGGAGGCGTTGATAACCGTCCGCCAGCGGCCGGAATATCCCCGATGCGCCCCGAGGGCGCTATGATGCCTCCCCGCTCGTCGCCTCCCGCCCGCTACGCCGCCCCGAAAGCACGGAGACTCATGCAGCCTCACCGGACCGCCTCCCTACTCCGCCTGACCGCGGCGACGCTCGCGCTGTGGGCGCTCTCCGCCTGCGCGGCCCCTGCCGCCGAGCCGAGCGCCGCCGCGCCAGCCCCTGCCACCGCGCCCGCGCCCACCGCGCCAGCAGTGACCGCCCCTGCCGCCGTCGCCACCGCGACACCGGAGCCCGCCGTGCCCGCCACCACCGCCCCCCTCATCGTCGACGTCTACCACGACACCATCTGCCCCTGGTGTCGCATCGGCCACGAGCGGCTGACCAAGGCGCTGCAAGCGTTTGACGGCCCCCCGGTGCTCGTCCGCTACCACCCCTTCCAGCTCGACCCCAGCGTGCCGGCCGCGGGCGTCGACATGCGCGAGCGCCTCGCGGCGAAGTACGGGGCGGACCGCGTCGCTGGGATGTTCGACCGGGTCACGCAGATCGGCGCCGCCGACGGCATCACCTTTCGCTTTGACGCGATTCGAATCAGCCCGAACACCGTGCTCTCCCACGCGTTGGTGGAAGCCACGCCCGAGATCAGCCGCGCTCGGGTGTTGGGGGCGATCCACCGCGCGTATTTCGAGGCGGGGCGCGACATCGGCAGCGCCGAGGTGCTCGCGGATATCGGCTCGGAGGCGGGCCTGCCCCGCGCCGACGTCGTCGCCGCCTTGGCAGACGCCGCCCTGGTCGACAAGGTCCGCGGCCAAGCCGCCGCCGCCGCCCGCATGGGCTTCGGCGGCGTCCCGCACTTCATCGTCCATCGCGGCGACGCGGCCGGCCCGCCCCCGACCTCCGGGGCCATCAGCCTCCACGGCGCGCAGCCGACCGAGGCCATCGTCGCCGCGCTCCGGCAGGTCAGCGCGGGCCGCTAGGGTCAGCGTATCCCGGCCGCAGGGCGTTCGCCTCCCGCTGGCCGACTGGCGTACCATGGCGGAGCGAGGCTGGGCGTGCGGGCGGCGGTGGGCGTGGCCGGGCGGCGCAGGGAGCGGGGCTTTCTATGGGGTGCACGTCTTCGGCCACGGGGCGACGCGTCGGTCCAATGGGACTCGCGGCATGGGCGATCGTGCTCGCGATGACAAGCTGCGCGGGCGCGGGCGCGGGCGCGGGCGCGGGCGCAGGCGAGGTGCCGCCGGCGGCGGAGGTGGCCGGCGACCTGCCGGGGGCGCCTGAGGTGGTCGACGGCGATGCCGGGGGTGTGGGCGGCGAGGTCGAGACGACGGGGGACGGCGCGGCCGAGGCGGACGGCGCGGAGGCCGCCGACGTCGAGCCGTGGGGCCCGCGGTGTGTACGAGCCTGCGACCACGCGTTGGGCCTCGGCTGTGGCCCGCCGCTAAAGCCTCACCAGGATTGTGCCGGGTTCTGCCAGACAGGCGCCGGGGCGGACCTGGACGTCGACTGCCTCACGGGCGCCGCGAACTGTGAGTCGGTCGAGGGCTGCTTGGGGTTGGGCCTCGAGGGCTGCCCAGGCCCCTGTTGCCCGGCGACCGCCCGCGACGACGCCGCCGCGCTGAAGCTCCCGGCGGGGCTCGGGGGCGTGTTCACGCCCATCGACGTGGCGGACCCGGCGGCGCTCTCCGGCATCGCGATCGTCGAGAGCGCGGGGGCGACCATCGGCACCTTCACGTCCGGGTTTTTCGGGGATCTCGACGGCGACGGCGGCCTGGAGCTGGTCGTCTCGGGCGGCCAGGAGAGCGTCCCGGTCGTCTTTCACTACGATGGGGCCGGCCTGACCGCCCTCGACCGCTTCGCGCTCGGCGAGGGTCGCGTCATGTTCGTCGACGACCTGGACGACGACGGGCTCACCGACATCGTGGTGCTGCGGCATGAGACGCCGACCGTTCTGTGGAATGACGGCGCCGGCGGGTTCATCCCCAGGCCGATGGTCGACGGTCCGCTGCCGATGGGGCTGACGATCCGCACGCTCGCCCTGGCAGACCTCGACTCTGACGGCACACTCGACGTGGTCGCGCAGTCATCGGGCTGCTGCTTGGCGAGCTGTCCCGAGCTGATCCCGATGCTGCGAACCGGCGCTCGCACCTGGGTCCCCATGCCGGAGCTGATGAAATCGGTAAACCACGCCAGCCTGTACGCGATCCTGGTGGCGCCGCTGGGCCCCGCGCAGATGGTGTTGTTTGGCATGGGCGGGCTCGGTTGTGGTGGCCCGTATCAGGCGACCTATCAGCGGACGGGGTTTGACCCCGAGGGGTGGCCGGAGTTCGGTGGCGTGACCATGCTCGACGAGCAGGCCAACATCCTGATGCGCAAGAGCGTGCCCATGGGGGCGGCCGTGGCTGACGCGGACGGCGACGGGGAGTGGGATCTGGCGCTGACGCTGGACCCCCTGCACGCGGTCTACAGGGGCCGGCCGACCTGGCCCCTGGGCGTCGCGACGCAGACATCGGGGCTCGGAGTCTGCGGGCGCATGGAGACTCCGGCGTCACGGGCGGTCTCCGAGCCGCTCATCGCGTGGAGTGTTCAGTGGCTGGACCTGGACCGCGACGGCCGCGATGATCTGGTCTTCACGCACGGGCCGGACCCGGGCACGGACCCGCACGGCATGTTCGAGCAGCCGGTGACCGCGCACTACAACGCCGGGGACATGCGCTTCGCCGATATGACCGCGCGGATTGGGCTGGCCGCGACCGGCCACTGGCGCGGGCTGGTGGTCGATGATCTCGAGGGCGATGGGGACCCGGACCTCTTCATCGGCGGCATCGGGCGGCTGCCCTGGCTGGCCCGCAATGACGTGGTGACCCCGAACCACGG
>CAZNZH010000242.1:0-7812 GCA_964577445.1 uncultured Myxococcales bacterium | reverse complement strand
CCCCTCTCCGCCCCCGCGCCCGGTCCGCCGCGGGTGACGCCTCCGACAGCGAACAACCCAGTGAACCGCGCCTCGAACAGAGCGCCGAAGCCCCCGCCGCCGAGGCCGCCGAGGCCCGCGAAGCCGCCGACCACGCACAGGAGCGTCGCGATGCCTGAGCAGCCCGAGCCCCCCGTCTACGACAGCCGCTGGCGCGAAGAGATCGACATGCCGGGGCTCGGGCGCGTGCGCTTCCGCCTGATCCGCGGCACGGACAAGCGCCTGTTGGTGCGCGCGCTGGGGGGGCTCTCGCCGGAGTCGCAGTACCGGCGCTTTCTCACGCCCAAGGCGAGCCTCACCGACGCTGAGCTGTGCTACCTCACCGAGATGGACGGCGTGCGCCACCTCGCCATCGGGGCGGCTCGTCTCGACTCCCGCGGGCGCGAGCGCCACGGGCTGGGCGTCGCGCGCTACGTCGTGTTGCCAGGCGAGACCACGATCGCCGAGGCGGCGGTGACCATCATCGACACCGCCCAGGGGAAGGGCCTCGGCCGATCGCTGCTGCGCCGCCTCGCGGAGGCCGCGCGTTTTCACGGCATCGAACACTTCCGCGCGACCGTCCTGGCCACCAATCTGGCCATGCGACGCCTGCTCGAAGACGTCGCCAGGGGCAGCATCGTCGTCGCTCAGGACGGCTCCCTGGTCGAGCTGGACGTGCCGATTATAGCCACGGCCACAAGGGACTCCGCCGACGGCGCGGTCCCGGCGGCCGATGATGACCCTGGCCCCCTGGAGCGCCTCATGGCGTCGGTGGCCGCAGGCGCCGTCGTCGTTCAGCACCAGGTCGACCGATTTCTCCCGGGGCTGGTGCTCAAGGGCGAGCCCCGAGATCCCTGAGCCTCGCCCGCGATCGGCCTGTGGACGGCGTCGGGTCGTGGAGTCCCAGGCCCCCTTGGTGCTAGGCTCCGCCGCGCGCGCGCCCCTCATCCGTGCGCAGGAGTTCGCATGCTCGACCTCGTCGCCTCCGCCTCCGCACCCCGCCGCGCCCTGTGGATCTTGTCAGTCGCTACCTCGCTCTTTTGGGGCGCGGCCTGCTCCGACGCCGGACCCGGCCCCGGGAGCTCCGACCTCGACGCGGCGCAAGCCAGCGACGCGGCGTCGGACTCCGACGCGCTCGCCGACACGCTCGCCGACGCGCTGGGCGACACCGGGCCCGACGTCCCCAGGCACCCCTCGCTCACACCGCCCCCGCCGGACGCGGCGCCGCTGTTCCGGCCCGGCTGTCCCGCCCCCGGGCGCACCTACGCCGGCCGCATCGACGACCCCGACCAGCGCATGGAGGGCCCCGACGCCCTCGGCGGCCAGGGCGACTGGCTGCTCATGAACGAGAACGCCGCGTTCATCATCACGGGGTTGGGCCCCCGGAAGACCTACTATGACTACCCCGGCATCCTGGCCGACGCCGTCGCGCTGGCCGGCTGCGCCCAGGCTGGCCCCGAGCGCTTCGGCGAGGTGGCGCTGCTCATGGGCTCCGCCGACATCAGCAACTTCGCCAGCTCGGTCCTGCGCGCCTTCAACGGCACGGAGATCGAGGTGATATCGGACGGCTCGGAGGGCGGCGAGTCGCGGCTGCGGGTGCGCGGCGTCGACGACCGGATGTGGCTGGTCGAGCTCGAGCTCATCAAGCAGATAGCGCTGTCCGGCGGCAAGAAGCTCCTGAGCGATCCGCTGGGCGTCGACTGGACCCTCGACTATATCCTCGATCCCGGCAGCCGCACGCTGCGGATGGAGCTGACCGCCCGGAACACCGACCCGGACCCACAGCCGCTGCTCGCGGGCGCCATGGTCATCTTTGGCGACACGACGCGGCCGGTGATTTTTCGTCAATCCACCTTCAGCCTCGGCGGCTTCAACCTCGCCGTCGGCTTCCCCTGGTTGGGCTCGCTGGCCGTCGACGGCGCCTGGGCCCTCGCCATGGGCGACGCGGACATGGCGACGGCCAACATCTCGGGCGTGGACGCGCTCTTGGACCTGTCGACCTTCCTCGCGCCGCCGATCCTCGGCCCGGCGGGTGCCGCCGACGACAGCTTCGTCTACCGGCTCTACGCGTCGGTGGGCGGCTCCGACATGAACTCGGCGGCGAGCTCGATGTTACAGACCAACGCTGGCGCCTGGGGTGGCGCCCCCTACGTCCCCGTCGAGCTGTCGGGCGTGGTCACCGAGGCCGGCAGCGGCTCGCTCCTGGCCGGCGTCACCGTCGAGGTGCAGATGCAGGGCGACAAGGGCAGTTGGCAGCCGGTGGATGTCTTCCGCACCGACGCCGACGGTCGATTTGGCGGGCCGCTCCCCGATCTCGGCGCCGACCTGCGGCTTGTCGCGAGGGGCGTTGGGCGCACCGACTCCGCGCCGGTCGCCTTCAAGTTGGGCGACGTGGCGACGGTGGACCTCACCCTCGGGCGGGCCAGCGCGCTCGCGTTCGACATCACCGACGACGCTGGCGAGGGGCTGCCGGCGCGCATCACGCTGTGGCAGGGCCAGAGCGCTCGCGCGGTCATCTTCGCCGACGGCATGCCGGACGCACGCCCGGTGCCGCCCGGCAGCTATGAGGTCAGCGTCACCCGCGGCTTCGAGTACAGCGATTGGCAGGGCGCCATCGAGCTCAGCGCGGGCGAGACCGCGAGCCTGGACGTCGCCTTGACCCATGTGGTCGACACCACCGGCTGGCTGTCGGCGGACTCGCACACCCACGCCGGACCCAGCGTCGACAGCGACGTCTCGACCCCCGATCGCATCCGGTCATTGGCCGCGGAGGGGCTCGACGTGGCCATCGGCACCGACCACGAGATCGTCACGGACTGGCGGCTGGCCGTCAAAGAGGCAGGCCTCTCCCGGTGGATCGCGGCCCTGGTCGGCCAGGAGGTCACCGCGACGCTGCCCGAGCACACGCAGATGTACGGGCTCGAGCCCCTGCCGCCCGAAGAGGATCCGCGCGGCGGGCCGGTGCGCTGGTACGGGCTGGATCTCGAGCAGATCTTCGACGCCGAGCGGGCGCGCGGGGCCGCGGTGACCCAGCTCAACCACCCGCGGCAGGGCTGCAATTGGATGTGCCTGGTGGGCTACGATCGCTTGACCGGCGAGGTCGCCGAGACCGATCCGACCCGCGTCGGGCTACCCGCGACCGCCAAGCTGTGGGCCTGGAACTTCGACGTGGTGGAGTACCAAAACGGCAACCGGGACCCCTTCGTCGACCCCGAAAACCCCGACGAGACCGGCTTCTTCGACGACTGGCAGAGCTTTTTGAACCTCGGCCACCGCATCAGCGCGGTGGGCAGCACGGACGCCCACGGGCTGGGCCTGGGGAGCCCGCGCACCTACTTCCCGGCGGCGTCCGAGGACATCACGGAGTTTCGCGAGGTCGAGCTGACCTCGGCATATAAGGAGGGGCGCGTCCTGGTCTCGACCGGCGCCTTCGCCCGGATCTCGGTGGGGTCCGCGGGCATGGGCGATACCGTGACCCCGACCGGGGGGATGGTCGCGATATCCGTACACATCGAGGCGCTGCCGCAGATCGACGTGACCCACTTCAAGGTCTTCTCGAACTGCGACGAGGTGATGACGGTCGAGACCACCGACCCCGACGCGGTCATCAAGTACGACGGCACGGTCACGGTCCCGGTGAGCGTCGACGCGCACATCACCGTGCTGGGCTTCGGCACCAGGTCGCTGCCGCGCGGCCTCGAGCAGTTCCCGGCGCGCCGCGTCCCCCGCTTCACGGCCAACGCGATCTTCGTGGACGCCGACGCCGACGGGACCTGGACCCCGCCGGGCGGGAAGACCTGCACCTACGACGTCGGGGCGCCCTGAGGGCCGGCCGGCGGGCGGCCGGCCCTCACACCTCGCGGTAGAGCTCCGCGCCGGTCTCGACGAACTCGCGTGACTTCTCCTCGAGCCCGGCCTCGACGGCCGCCTCGGCGTCGACGCCCTGCTTGTCGGCCATGTCGCGGATCTGCTGGCTGATCTCCATCGAGCAGAACTTCGGGCCGCACATCGAGCAGAAGTGCGCGAGCTTCGCGCCGTGGGCGGGCAGGGTCTGGTCGTGGAAGCTGCGCGCTTTTTCCGGGTCCAGGCTCAGGTTGAACTGGTCTTCCCAGCGAAACTCGAAGCGCGCCTTGGACACGGCGTCGTCGCGGTGCTGCGCGGCCGGGTGGCCCTTGGCGAGATCGGCGGCGTGGGCGGCCAGCTTGTAGGTCACCACCCCCTCGCGCACGTCCTCGCGGTCCGGCAACCCCAGGTGTTCCTTGGGCGTGACGTAGCAGAGCATCGCGGTCCCGTACCAGCCGATCATCGCCGCGCCGATGGCCGACGTGATGTGATCGTAGCCGGGCGCGATGTCGGTCGTCAGCGGCCCCAGCGTGTAGAACGGCGCCTCGCCGCACCACTCGAGCTGCTTTTCCATGTTCTCGCGGATCATGTGCATAGGGACGTGCCCCGGGCCCTCGTTCATCACCTGTACGTCCTGCGCCCAGGCCCGCCGCGTCAGCTCGCCCTGGACCTTCAGCTCGCCGAACTGCGCCTCGTCGTTGGCGTCGGCGATGGAACCGGGCCGCAAGCCGTCGCCGATGGAGAACGCCACGTCGTAGGCCGCCATGATCTCGCAGATCTCGTCCCACCGCGTGTAGAGGAAGCTCTCCTTGTGATGGGCGAGGCACCAGCGCGCCATGATCGACCCGCCGCGCGACACGATGCCGGTCAGCCGCTTGGCCGTCAGCGGGATGAAGCGCAGCAGCACGCCGGCGTGGATGGTGAAGTAGTCCACGCCCTGCTCGGCCTGCTCGATGAGCGTGTCGCGAAAGATCTCCCAGGTCAGCTCCTCCGCCTTGCCGCCGACCTTCTCGAGGGCCTGGTAGATCGGGACGGTCCCGACGGGAACGGGCGAATTGCGCAAGATCCACTCGCGCGTCTCGTGGATGTGGTCGCCCGTCGACAGGTCCATCACGGTGTCAGCACCCCACCGAATCGACCACACCATCTTCTCGACCTCCTCATCGATCGAGGAGGTCACGGCCGAGCTGCCGATGTTCGAGTTGATCTTCACCAGGAAGTTCCGGCCGATGGCCATCGGCTCGAGCTCGGGGTGGTTGATGTTGCACGGGATGATGGCGCGGCCGCGGGCGACCTCGTCGCGCACGAACTCGGGCGTGACCACCCGCGGGATCGCCGCGCCGAAGGATTGGCCCGGGTGCTGCTGGCGGATGCGCTGGGAGATCGCCTCGCGCTGCTGATTTTCGCGGATGGCGATGAACTCCATCTCGGGCGTGATGATCCCGCGGCGGGCGTAGTGCATCTGGGTCACGCGGGCGCCCGGGATCGCCCGCAGCGGCGCCCGGCGCGTCGGGAAGCGCACCCGCGCCAGCTTCGGGTCGACCGCTCGCCCGCGACCGAAGGCCGAGCTGACCGACGCCAGGGTCTCCGTGTCGCCGCGCGCCGCGATCCAGCTCGCCCGCAGCGGCTCGAGCCCCCGGTGCAGATCGATGTCCACGTCCGGGTCGGTGTAGGGCCCCGACGTGTCGTAGAGCACCACCGGCGGGTTCGGCACCATCACCTGCCCGGCGCGCGTCGGCGACAGGCTGACCTCGCGCATCGGCACGCGCACGTCCGGGTACAGCTCGCCCGCGATATACACCCGCTTGGACCCCGCGAAGGGGGTGCGGCTGACGGTGGTGCCAACGACGCGCTCGGAGTCCTTGGAAACGCTCATGCTCTTCGCCTCGTGACGACCGCCCGGCGAGGGGGCGCACGGCGACTGAACCCAGGTGGCGCTGGCTTCCGCGCGACGCTTCCCTTCGCCGGTACGACCCGGATCAGGTTCGAGGGGTATATTCTCAGCGCCGGCACCCTGCCGTCGCACCCCCAGCTCGTGGCGGGACACTACAGGGACTCGCCGGCCGAGTCACCCACTGGGACCCGAATCCACCACCTGGGCCCGCATCGGCGTGCGAAGGCCGGAACAGGTGGCGGATTCAGGTGGGGCGCGACCGCTCGATCTCGCCCTGACACCGCACGCACGTCGCCACCTCGGGCGCGGTCTGTAGGCGGCCGAAGCCGATGGGCTCATCGCATCGCAGGCACTCGCCGTACTCCTCGGCCTTGATCCGCCGCAGCGCCGCGTGGACCCGTTCCAGCCGCTGGCGCGAGCGCTCCCGACCCGCCCGCGCCATGGACTGCTGCTGCATCGCGTCCATGCGACTGAGCCGCCCGATCGGGTCGTCCAGGTCCACGGGCTGCGCGGCCTGGTGGCTTTGGGCGAGGCTGGCCTCCAGCTCCGCGCCCAGGGCGAGGAGCGCGTCGCGCAGCACCGCCACCTCGGCCTGTGTCAGCATCTCCATATCGCTTCGGCCTCCTCGCCCTCTCCAGTGTCGCAGCGCGGGCCGCTGGCGCCAAGCCGCCCGCGATTCGCGCAGCAATCGTCATAACCGTCGGGCAAACCCTTGCACCCACTGCTTTGTCGGGCATCATCTGTCGCGATGAAGACCACAGCACCCCGCGGACACTCCCGGCTCCTCCCCCGTGCCTCGCTGCTCGCAGCGCTCGCCCTCGTGGCGACAGCGTGCGCCGGCGATCGCCCCGCCAGCCTCGCGGCCCCGCTGTCCGGCAGCGGGCCGCGCGTGCTGTGGGACATCGAGGCGCGCCCCTTCCCCGAGATCCCCTTCCCCAACGACGCCGCGACCCGCCTCGACGCGACCTCGCCGACCGGTCGCCGCATCAACATCTCGAAGGAAGCCGAGACCGCCGCCGAGCGCCGATTCCGCGAGCGCCTCGACCAGCTCGACGGCTTCGGCCTCCTCGCGCCCCTGACCGTGCGCTTTGACGCGCCGCTGGACTTCCTCGACCTCGAGGAACGCCAAAACGACGGCGCCGACGTGTCCAACGACGGCATCTTGCTGATCCGACTCGGCGACGGTGAGGCCTGCGGCACCGGTGAGGACGACCGCCTCGCCCGCCTGGACGTGGGCGGCGGCGCCTACCCGCTGATGCTCGATCGGCCGTGTCAGTACCACTTCAATCTCTGGGAGGGCGACTTCATCTGCGAGCCCGTGGACTGCGCGTTCGGCGACGATCCTCGGGCGGGCGCGTCGAACCTGATCTTCGAGACCGTCGACGAAGACACCAACGGCAACGGCCGGCTCGACCCCTACGAGGACACCGACTTCGACGGCAAGCTCGACAAGCCCAACACCCGCGACGGCAAGCCCTCGCTCAAAGCCGACGATCTCATCACCTTCTATGAGCGCGAGACCAACACCCTCATCGCCTGGCCGCTCATCCCGCTCCAAGAGGGCACGCGCTACGCCGTGGTGCTGACCCGCCACCTCAAAGGCGAAGACGGCCAGCCGATTCGCTCGCCCTTCGAAGGCCTGGGCCCGGCGCGCCAGCTCGACGCCCTCGGCCAGCTCGAGGAGCTCTTGCCGTGCCACGGCCTCGCCCTCAAAGACGTCGCCTTCGCCTGGGTCTTCACGACCGGCACGCCGTCAAGCGAGCTGCTCGCGATCCGCGATGGCCTCTACGGCGCCGGCCCGCTCGGCTCCGTCCTCGGCGACAAGGTCCCCGTCGACTCGTTTCGCCCGCAGATCGCCCGCGACGTCGACGAGGACGGCGCCCTCCCGCCCGCGCCTTACACCCTGCCCGGCGACGTGCTGCTCCCCATCATCGCCCCGCTCTCAGGCCAGATCCTCGAGACCCCCGGCGCCGGTCAGAAGCTGGCGGTCGAGGCTGAGAACGTCGACTACTGGGTGCGCGCCGACTTCATCAGCCCCAACTTCCTCGTGGACAAAG
>CAZNZH010000241.1:0-7820 GCA_964577445.1 uncultured Myxococcales bacterium | reverse complement strand
GAAAAGACATGAGCCAGCCGCGCGACGGGAGAATATGGGAACACCTTCTGAGAGGAGCGGCCGCTCTCGGAGGGGCTCAGCGGATGACCCCGGCAGCCGGATTTCAGCCATCGGCGGGGATCGGGTTGTGATTCGGCACCGAGGATCGTAGCGTCCTCTCATGAGGTGGGGCCCCCGCGATCACGCATCGCGAAGACAGCTTGCCGCGTTGGCCGCCTTGGTAGCGGCGGTGACGGCGGCCGGATACCCGGCCAACGGATGGGCACAGCCGGCCTCGTCCGCCGAGCGTCGCGTCGTGTTCATGGGGGACCGCAGCGGTTCGATGACCGTGGCGACGAACCGCCCGGTGTCTTCCTTCCAGGCCGCGATGACGAACGCGCGCACGAGGGCCGCCACCATCATCGACGCTTTCGCCGGCCGCAGCGACGTGGCGGTGAGCTTCTGGAGCTTCGGCAACAAGGATCGGCATGCGATCATCGACGGAGCTCGGGGGCTGAGCCCGACGGAGGCCCGGACACGGCTCGATGCGGTGTTCAGCGACGATAGCACCATCTACACGCACGGACACACCTTCACCGACTACTCGATCTTCCAGGTGGTGAAGGCGGAGCTCGGTCTCCCCGCCGACTTCGGGCCCGACGACGACGTCCCCGACGACGCCAGCTTGTTTCAGGTCTGCGTCGTGACGGATGGCACGCAGAATGTGGGGAGGTTCGACAACCGCCCCTACGCGGCCTGGGTGGCGCGCCACGAGAAGCGAAACCTGATCCGACGGGACGGCTGCGACATCGACCTCTACGCGCCGCTTCCCCCTGAGGTGTGTACGGGTGGGCTCGACGAGGACGGCGACGGCGCGATCGACTGCCAGGATACGGATTGCACGACAGACCCCATGTGTGTCGAGATCCCTCCCGACGAGGCGATCTACGACGTCGTGTTCGGGCTCCCGACCACGGCGTTTTCGTTCAACCCGCTGTCGCCGCTACAGCAGCGCACGATCGATCTTGAGGTCCCGCGCTTGGTGAGGCTGGTGCCGCGTGGGCTTGGCGCGAGGCTGGACCCAGGCGAGCGGGCGGATGGCAACCTGGTGTGCCGCGGTGACACGACCTCGTCCCCCTCCCCCTCTCCCGCCCAGGCGCTGGCTGTCCAGGCTACGGTCGGGTGGCCTTCCAGCATCGGGGTCGGCGCGACGGGGGAGTGGGCGCTCGCGGCACCTGCGCGCGCGGTCGTCGATGCGCCAACCTCCATACCGGGGCGCACGGCGCCACGGATCGTCCGAGAGACACTGCGCCTCACCGTGAGCCCCCCGACCCGAGCCGTGGTGCCGAAGGCCGATATCCCAGACGGCGCGTATCCGGTCCGTTTCGTGATGACCAAGCTGTGCGCGGAGCTACGGCGAGCCTACCCCAACAGCCACTTCGTCCTCCCCGAGGACTCGGACGCTGGCCTTCAGCGCCTGGGCGACATCGTCGCGGCTCGGGTGCCGGTCTTCACCTTCGTGCTCGGCTCCAAGGACGGGGCGCAGCCGAATGCCCCACTTCCCGAGCTCTCGGCGAACGTGCTCCACCAGTATGACCGGACCCAGCGGACGCTCGTCCTCACGCCACCCGAAGGAGCCGCGGCCAGGGTCCACTGGAGTGTGACCGTGCGCCGCGATGGCGAGCCGGAGGCGGAGGCGTCGCAGCTCGTCGGCTTCGAGGCTGCCACCGGCCGCGGGCCACTCGTCACGGTGCCAGCCGGTGCGGCATTGAACCTCGTGGTCCCCGCTGAGAAGCAGGTCTGGTGGGAGTGCGCGCTGGGAGGTTGCCTCGCGGCAGACAGCGGCTCCTACGCGCTGGATGCGTGTGCCAGGGTCCAGCTCGTCAATCCGCCACCCGGCCCGCATCGGGTCGATGTCATCTGCCCCGAGTGCGACCCGACCCGCGTCGGGCTCGGGGACGCAACGCTGTGTGTCACGGTTCCCGCCAGCTTGGACCGGCGCCCGCTCTGGTGGCTCTGGTGGCTGCTCATCGCCATCACGGCGATCATCGCCGCGTGGGTGGGCCTGCGCTGGTGGACGCGTCCCCGCTTCCCACGAGGGCTGGCCGTGGGCACCGAGCTCCTGCGGGAGGGGCACGAGAAGGGGATCGAGGGTCGGCTGGCCGCGCTGAATCGGCGGCCCGCCTACGCCCATCTGCTCGACGGCGGGCGGGTGATCCTCAGCCGCGAGCATCACCGGCCAGCCGATGGTGCGGCGAGCGAGCTCAACGTCGTGGGCCTTCGGCCGCTACCCAAGGGCACGGAGCAGGTCCTCCTATGGTGCGCCGCAGTGGGCGCCGACGGCGAGCACGGGCCTGCCCGCTACGAGCTCGAGGTCACCGGGGCGACGCGCAGCCTGACCCCTCGCCACGACACGCCCGACCACACCACGACAGACAACGTGGTCCGTATTCGGCACTCTTTGTTGCGCGACCGCCCCACCGATCTCGTCCTACACGAACTCACCGCGGACGGGCAGCGGCGTCGCGAGACCCGCTTCCCGCTCGCATTCCTGCACAACTGACGCAACCCCCTTCAGGCACTCGACCAACCCGGAGTCCATTATGCCCAATATCATCATCGGCCTCGGCGGGACCGGCACCAAGGTGGTCCGCCGGATCCGCAACCGGTGGCAGGACACGGGCCTACCGTCCGCCACGTCGCTCGCCGTCATCGACGCCAGGAGCCGGGACCCGGAAAACGGTCCCATCGATGACGCGGTCTTCGTAAAAAACTCGGTGCAACCCCTGACCACGCAGTACGCGCTGTACCGCGATCAGGTCGCTTCCTGGTGGCCCCCCCAAGTCACCGCGAGCCCCGAGATCGACTTCAGCGACGGATGTGGCGCCGCTCGGGTCAACGGGTGGTTCTTTGCGAGCCGCTTCTCGGAGGGCATCGAGCGCACCCTGCGAACCGCCGCTCGCAGCATCACAGCCAAGACGCCGCACGGCGGAGCGGTGGATGCTTCGCGCTTCAACGTCTACCTCGTCGGCAGCCTCGGCAACGGAACGGGCAGCGGCACGTTCATGGCCGTCGGGGCGATGGCGAAGGCGCTGCTGGCGAACTACGGCGTCGACAGCGTGAAGGTCTACGGGATCTTCATCTCGGCCTCGGTCACGCGCAAAGACCACATCGGAAACATCCTGCACGACCGCATTGGCGCCAACGGTGTCGCGGCGCTGCTTGAGCTTCAGTATGAGTTCAACCGCGGCGACGAGTCGGCCGACCTGCGCCCGCGGGCCCCGTTCGTGTTCGCCGCGACGGACGGCGTGACCGTGTTCCGGCCCGGCGCGAACGCGGACGACATGCAGGCGGTGCCCATCGACCAGGTGTTCCTGCTCGACGAGTACGACCGACGCGGGAGCTCCACGGACTACCACTCGCTCATCAACATGGCGTCCTCGGGCATCGCGCTGATGGTGGAGGGCGCTGACGCGGATAGCCGCCTGCTCGATGCCTTCGTGCACCGCGACCCCAGCCGGCGCTTCGGGAGCTTCGGAGCCGTGAGGATGCGCGTCCCGGCGACGGAGATCCTGGACTGGGCCGTGACCACGCGGACCGCCGGCGCCGCCGCCGCGGCCGCCAGCAGCGACGAGCAGACGTGGCGGGGCCTGCTGGCGGACCGCACGCTGGACGGCAAGGTGGTCCTCCCCCCGGAGAAGGCGACGATCCGGTCGAGCGTTCAGTTCTTCATCCAGCACCTGCTGCGCATCCGAGAGACCGGCGACGGCGGGGGCAACGAGTACAATCAGCTCTTCGACCTCTTCTCGGAGGAGGACAAGGCGCTGCAGAAGCAACTCACAGGCCACCTTGAGGGGCTCGACGGGCTGACGGACGAGAAGGAGATCGTGGGACGCGCCACCGCCGTGACGAACTTCGTCAAGAGGAACACCGGGCAGCTCGCCGGTGAGCGGGAGCAGGCTCTCCTGGGCGAGCGAGGCGGCCTCTGGGCCCGGCGTCCGCGCAACCCCGAGGAGGTGGAACCCGGTGAGGCGGGCACCAAGTGGCTGCTGGACCGGAGGGTGCGGCAGATGGCGGAGGCCGGCGCCTTCGGCCTGCTGATGGCGTGGCTGGAAGAGCTCAAAAAGCAGGTGGAGGCGAACCGGGCCTCGGTCACGACGCACGAGCGTGACCGCTGGGTCACGGGCAAGCAGCCCAACGTCGATCTCGACAGCGCCCTCAAGAAGATCCACGCGGACGCGGACAGCTTCTGGAGCCGGTTCGTCCGCGACCGGCTCAAGGCGAACGTCGGCACCCTCCACGACGACGCGCGCGCCTACTTCGAGTTCAGGCTCGGCGAGGCCAAGGTGTTGGCGGTCGAGCAGTTCTACGACGTGCTGGCCGCCTACGTCGACGATCTTCGCCGCGGGGCGGAGACGGCGGCGGCTCGGGTCCGGGACCCGCGCATCCAAGGGCTGGAGCGCAAGGGACGCGAGCAGGCGGAGCGTCTGGACGAGCTCCTGACGCAGCGCAGCAATTCAGAGGGTTTCAAGGCCGAGCTGCTCATCGGTGGCGATATGGCGATGCGGGAGGCTCTGCTGAGCGAGCTCAGCGAGACGCCGGACGTCCGATACCCTGCCGTGCTCGGCGCGATGGCCGGGGATAACCTCGCGTTCTTCTTCGCAGCGCTCGGCAACGACGTCAGCCTGTTCGACGAGGCCGCCGTACCCACGCTGCAGGACACGGTCACGCTGGTGGACGGCTATCGCAAGCGGCTCCGCCAGGAGACGCTGCACCGACTGAGCCCCCTCGTGGCTGCTCGAACGGCGATCGACAGGCTGCTCGAGACCGAGGCACGCGGCGTGCTGGAGCACTACTTCAAACATCAGTACGTCGAGCGCGATGCCATCGATCCGCGGGCGCGGGCGCAGGCGATCGGGAAGCTGCGCGACGGCGCGGGGGTCGCGGCCACCTCCATCCAGCGGCTCGACTGGGACGTGGACCTCGCCGCGGCGATGGACAAGGGCATCGACCTCTACATCGCCGGCAAGCTGGCTTCCGCCCTTCAGTACGGCGAGGCTCAGTGGAACATCTACGACGCCCACCAGGATCAGATGCGCCTGGTCTTCCGCTCGGCGTTCGTGAGCTACCCGGGGTCGGCCCGGCGCGTGGCCGTCGCGGCGGAGCAGTTCACGAAGCTGGGCCTCGGCGGCGAGGGGTTTAACGGCCTGAAGGCGCAGAGGGACGATCTCGCCGATCCGCGCATCATCGACATCCTCATTATCGAGGTGGGGGCTGACTTCAAGCTGCTGAAGATGACGGAGGACCGTCCGCTGTACAAGCGAGTGATGACGGAGGACCGGGGCTTCTCGCCCCACACGACGCGCCAGTATCACGAGATGGGCAAGCGCTACCTGCAGGAGACGGAGAGCTCCCAGAGCCACGGCGCTGGCCTGCTGGCGCTGGCAGAGCGCTGCGGGCTCGTCACGAGCGACCGCCAGGGCAACTATGCCACCGCGCAGACGATCCAGCCGTACGACCCGTCCGCGAGCGCACGCAGCTTCACGGGGGGGTACACGCTCGGCCGCGGGCTGGTGAAAGTCGCGGAGTGGCTCGGCGGGCAGGTGGCCGACGCGCAGTACCTGTCGGCCTGCCTGAAGCACCAGTTGGACGGGCTCCTGCGCGAGGAAGCCATCGGGACGCCGGGCTCCCCGGGCGTCGGCTGGGACGGCGTGTCACGCGCGGTCAGCGAGTTCGCGAGTGAGCTGCGGAAGAAGGGCGGCCAGAGCCTCGACCCCGACTGGGCCCGCACCGTGGACCAGCAGGCCACCGCGCTGGAGATCATGGCGACGGACCTCCTGAGGCTGCAAGGCAGCGAGCGACCAGCCCTTCTGCGGTAGGACGAGGAGTTGAGACTTGGCCCTGCTTGTCATACCGGTGTGGAGCGGAGATCGCGATACGGCGATCCGCTCCGCGCTATGGGAGTTGGCCACCATGGCGCGGACGCCGCGACCGGACGGCATGCTCCCCGCACCCAGGCTCCGCGTCGTGCCGCACGATGTGGCGCCCTGGCGTGCGGATCCAGATCTCCAGGCGCACGGGCCGGCGCGGGAGCTGATGTTGCTCGGCGACGCGGAGCAGCCGGCCACGCCCGGACTGGAGGAGCGGCTGCTGACCGCCTTTCGGGATCTGCTGGCGGAAGACGGGCGCCGCGAAGGAGGGCAGGACACACTCGTCATCTCGCCGCTGCTGTGTCTCGACGACGCGGTGGCTGCCTCGAAGGCCATGACCGCGCTGTCGGAGATCTTTTCGGCCCTCGACGGCGCGATCGCGGGACTGACGTCGGGAGGTCTGCGCGACACCCACCTACCGCTATCCCGCTTCGCGGTGATCCCCTGGGTCTGGCTCGAAGGTAACCACCTCGCGTCCCTTGAGACGCTCTTCAGCGAGACAAAGCGCGGCGGAACCGCCCGGCCCATCATCCACTCGCCGATGACCGCGGGAAACGCGCCGCGTCCCTGGGCTGCGCATGGTCCAACGCGGCTCCTGGCCGACCTGCTGCTCTTGCTCTCGCTGAGCGCCGATCCGGCTGAGCTCCTGCATCTGTTCCCCCGAACGGCTGGCCAGAAGGGGCGCTTCTACCACCTCTTCACGTCGCTCTTCGAGTTCCCGCTCGACCAGCTCGTCCGACACGGAGTCCTTCGCCGGCTCGTGGGAGGCGGCGCCACAAATCAGACGGGCGTCGTGCCATCGCCCGACGACCTGATGCAGCTCGAAGCGCAGATACTGACCGCGTCGGAGGACGCGGCGCACGCGAAGCAGACACGAGCTCGGCTTGAGACGCGGCAGGACGATCTGCGCGAGCTTGCGGGGTCACAGGACGCGATCCCGGCTGAGAACCTCGCGTGGAGCTCGGAGATGAGCAACGCGGAGAGGCACACCCGCCACGACCTGAACCACTCCAGTTGGCAACGCCGCGCTCCCATCCTGTTCGACGACTACGCGGCGCATATGGCCGAGCAGGGCCCCCTGGTGGTCAAGGAGGGCGTGAGGAAGGCGCTGGAGTCCGTGGCGGACAAGCTGGGCGACGTCACGCGACAGACCGAAGAGGCGGTCCACGGCGCGCTGAAGAGCGCGGAGGGGTTGAACGACGCGACCGGACAGGGGCTTGCCGCCGGGCTCGCTGTGCTCGACGGTGTGGCGGGGACCCTTCAGAAGCTGTCGGACGAAGCCCGGACCCCGACCGGGGAATCGCCAGAGGCCGTCATCGCCGGCACCGCGGCCAGGAAGGCGGAGTGGTCGGAGCGAGAGTCGAGCCCGGTGCGCGGCGACGGAGGCAAGCGCGGGCTGGTCGAGCGCAGCCATCGGCTTCCGTCCCGCCTCGCCAACGCCCTGCAAGCGCTCTCGGCCGCGGGCACAACCTTCTTCGCCGCGTGGCTGCTGGTGCTCGCGCTGTTCGGGCTCGCCCCGGCCGGCAACTGGCGGGCGCTCGTCGGTTCCTTGTTGATCGCGGGCGGGAGTGCTCTGTTCATCGCCATCTTCGCTGAGCGGAAGACGAAGCGCTACATCGAGGAGGAGTGGCCGCAGGAGTTCTGGGACCAGGCGGAAGCCGACGCGAAGGCGGACAAGGACCAGCTCGTCAAGGCGCTCGAGCCGCGCGTCAAGGCCGTCAAGGTGAACGCGATGGCCGGGCTCCGGCGCGCCATCCTGGCCTCTCGCGGGCGCGTCCTCGCCGAGGTCTCAGGGTTCCGCTCGCTCATCGACGACGAGCTGCTCGACCTCGACCGCAGCGAACGCTTGAGGCGGAGCCGGGGCACCGCCAGCATCGAGAGAAAGGCCGGGCGTTTCCGCGTCACGCCCGA
>CAZNZH010000240.1:0-7831 GCA_964577445.1 uncultured Myxococcales bacterium | reverse complement strand
CTGGGGTCGCGACCACGTTGCGCAGCGTCGTCGCGACCGTTCGCCCATCCGCCATCTTCGCGGTGATGGTCGCCAAGCCCGCCTCGGCGCCGCCCGTGACGACGCCCGAGCCGTCGACGTCCGCCACGGTCGCGTCGCTGGAGCTCCACGTCACGGTCGCCGCCAGCACCACATCGGGGCTCGCCGCGTCCCACATCTCAGCGTGGACGGTCGTCTGGGCGCCCGTGGTCAGGACGGTCGTCCGCTCGGGGATGCGCAGGGCCCACGCGCTGCTGTCGGGTGCCGCCTGGCACGCGCCGGCCGCGCAGAGCTCGCCGCCCTCGCAGTCCGCGTCGCTGCCGCAGTACCAGACCCCGCACACCCCGCTGGGCACGTCGCACCGGCAGTCGAAGCGATCGTCGGCGCACTGCCCCTCCGCGAACCCTTGCGCCAGGCAGTCGGCGTCGGACTCGCACCGGAAGACGGCGACGCAACAGCCCGCCTTGCACAGCCAATCGGCCTGTGGGACCGGGCACAACTTCTTGTCATTCTTGCCGAATTCGTTGAGGCAGGGGTGCTCGCACGCGTTGACGTCGCCGGGCGCGTCGGCGTCCGTCGTAGCGTCGGCGTCGGGCCCGGAGTCCGAGTCGATGGCGTCGGCATCCGGCAGCGCCGTGTCCGCGTCACCGGCGGTGCTGTCCGTCGCGAGATCCGTCGCGAGATCCGTCGCGGCGTCCTTCGCCCCACCGTCGCCACCGGAGCAGGCGAACGTCAGAAGCGAAAGGCTGACCAATACTGCACCAAACCGCACCCGCATCACGCTGCCTCCGTGGCCTAGAACTGTGGCGGGCGCACTATAGACAGCGCGATGGGGGCGGGTCCAACGCTTCCTGAACGGTCGCTCAATTTGTAGGGTCCCCCCGCCGCGCGGTGCGGCCGCCCGCGCTTCGCCCACCCCGAGACCTCGTGCCTGAGCTACCCGAAGTCGAGATCAATCGCCGCAACCTGGAGCGCTGGACGCTCGGGCGAAGGGTGGGCGGGCTGTGCGCCCTGGACCCCGCCCGATTCGAAGGGGTGGCGTCCGCCCTGGCCGGCCTGCGGTTCAGCGCTTGGCGCCGGCACGGCAAGCTCCTGCAAGGCCGGCTCGAGGACGGGTCCGTGCTGCAGAGCCACCTCGGGATGACCGGCCAGTGGGTCGCCGACCCCGCGCCCGACCGCCGCGGCCTCCGGGTCATCGTCGCGTTGTCGGGCGCCCAAGCGCCCGCGCGGGTCGGCCTCGTGGACCCCCGGCGCTTCGGCCGCACCGTCGTCTTGCCGCCAGGTCACCCCGGGGCGCCGCGAGCCCTGGCGCGCCTCGGGCCCGACGCGATGCGCACCCCGCTGTCCCCACAAGCGCTTGGCGCGGGCCTCGGCCGCCGCAGCACCCCGCTGAAGTCTCGCCTGATGGATCAGTCCTTCATCGCCGGCCTGGGCAACATCGCGGTCGTCGAGATAGCCCACCGGGCCCGCCTCCACCCGCACGTCCCGGTCCACCGGCTCGGCCCGGCCGACCACGCGCGCATCACGGGCGCGATCGCCGCTCACATCGCCTATGTGCTCGATGTCGAAGGCGGCGACGAGATCGCGTATCTGGGCAGCGCCAGCGCCGTGAACCCCTTTCTTTGCTACGGACGCGAGGGCGAGCCGTGCCCCGACTGCGCTACGCCCTTCGTCCGCGGCGCCCTGAGCGGGAGGCCCAGCTTCTGGTGTCCCGCGTGCCAACCAGACCCCGCCGGCTGATGGACGCTGCGGCGCACCCCCCGCGGTCGCTACTGTGGCGCCTGCGTCCGCCGCAGCCCCTCGAGCACGCCGGGGGCGGCCGGCACCCACCGCCCTTGGCTCAGCTTCCGCTCCAGCGCGCCATCCTTTAGATGGAGGCTGGTCACCAAGCGCCCGTCCGCCGCGTAGACGTGGGCGCGTCCTTGGGGCCCGGTCACCACGATGGTGTCGCGCCGCGAGTCCAGATAACACTGCCCCGGCGCGGCGTTGGCGAGATCTTCTTTCGCGCGATCGGTGGGCCGCCCGCCCTCGAGGTGGCGCGACTGGGCGTGCCGGGTGCGCTTGAGCGACGCGCGAAACACCCGCTCGAGATCGCTGCGCAGTTGGGTCAGCAGCGCCAGGGCCAGCGCCTCCTCGTCCACGGCGTCCTCGCCCTTCGAGGCCCGCCAGAGGCGCAGCCCCAGCGTGTCGATCCGCCCGCGCGTCTCAGCCAGGGTCCGCCGAAACGCCTCGGCCTGCCCGCGCTCGTCGTCACCGGCCGCGGCCTCCGAGATGGCCTCCGGCGACAGCCCCAGCACGTTCAATCGGACGCGCCGCTTGCCGCCACGAGCCCCGGTCTCGACGAGCTGCAAGGTGAGCGCGAGGCGGTCCGAGCGGGGAGCGCGCCCCAGCAGGTCGCGCGGGACCAGGCCCAGGGCTACCTGGCCCAGCAGGCGCCACGCGTCCTCGCCCTGACCGAAGCCGGGGAGCAGCTCGCCGGCCAGCTCCGAGGGCCCTTGAACGACGCCCAGGATCTCGGGCGGTTCGGCGTAGAGTCGGTCGACCCGATCGTCGCCGCGGGCGAGGAGCAGGTTGGCGAAGCTCACCCACTCGGGCCGCCCGTTGGGCGCGTACCCCGCGAACACCGAGGTGGCCTCCGGCGGGTCCGAGTGGCCGCAGTGTGTTGCAGCGCACAAGAAGCAGTGGACACGCCCTTGCTCGAACGCCCCCGCGGCCCGCAGCCCCTCCGCGAGGCGGGAGTCGATGCCCGCCGCCAGGGCTCGGGCCGCCGCGTCGAGCTGACCGCCGGACGCGCGGTCCAGGGGGATGGTGACCGGCACCTCAAGCCGGTCGATGGCGAGGGGCTCGCGCTCGCTGAACCCGCGCTCCTCCGCCAGCGCGCGGCCCAGCGCCCGCAACGCCGCGAGCACCTGTCGGGCCCGCTCTTGCACGGTGTTTCGACTCATGGGCGGCCTCTCGGTGGACGGGCGCGAGGCTCGATGACGGGCAGGATCAGTAGAGGCGCCGCACCCGGAGGCGGGCTTTGGCGCGCCGCGGGGCGATGACGGCATCCCACGCCTCGGGAGCCAGCTCCACGCTCGCCCCCGTGAGGTCATCAGCGATCGCGTCGATCATCAAGTGCGTGGACCGCAACCCGCCCAGCCACAGGCGGCGGTCGGTCACGTAGAGCAGATCGCCCACCGTGACGCCGCCGAGGGTCGCGGCCAGCTCTCGCGAGACGCGCGCCGGCAGCACGTCGGCGGCGCCGAGGCGAGGGCGGGCGCCCCCCCGGACCGGCGCGGCGTCCACCCACGGGCCCGCGCCCTCGCGCCCCGGCCCGCCTTTGGAACGCGCGATGGCGTCGTTCACCGTGCCCCACACGAGGCCTCGAAGGTCGCGCTTCGCCTCGGGGCGGGACAGGAAGGTCGCGGTGACCGCGATCACGGAGCACACCACGATCCCGTAAAAGGCCCGGGTGAACGTGTAGACCTTCGCGCCCGCCAACAGCCCGTCGCCCAGCGGCTCCGCGGGCACGCCCAGGGAAAACGGCGCCACCAGCGACGGCCAGATGATGGAGGCCAGCATCGCCAGACCGCCACCGGCCAGCGTCCAGATCACGGCGGTGTTGGTGTAGCGCCGCCAGAAGACGCCGAGCAGCAGCGCGACGACCAGGGGCGGGGTGACGGCCGCCGTAAATGCGCCGTGGGCTTGATAGATCGAGCTGAACACCATGAAGGCCGGGACGAGGGCGACGCCCAGCATGGTCACCCCGACCGAGGACCAGCGCGCCGCGGTGAGCAACTGGCGCTCCGTCGCGGCCGGGCGGCGCGGGCGGTAGAGGTCGTTGACGACGATGGCGGCGATGGCCGTGATCAGCGTGTCCACCGTCGACATGAGCGCCGCGGTGAGCGAGGCCATCACCAGGCCGAAGACGCCGGGCTGGGCGAGCAGCTCGGAGGTGACGAAGAAGATGCGCTCGCTGGGGATGCCCTCCGGCAGCACACCCGCGTGAACCAGCGCCTTCCCCACCCAGCCACCGGAGGCGACGACCACCGCGGCCAGGGGCATCAGGACCAGCATCACGGCGACCGTCGCGCGCCGGGCGTCGTCGACGGAGCGCGCCGCCATGAACCGCATCGCGAAGCCCTGATTGAGAAAGAAGAACATCGCGGTGTTGGCCACCCCGTCCTGCCAGAATATGCCGCCGCTGTTGTAGGCCGGGTCGGAGTTGAAGTTCGCAAACGCCGTGCGGTGCCCGCGCGGGAGGTGCTCCCAGAGCGCCTCCAGCCCGCCGAGCTGATCGGCGCCCAGATACAGGATCACCAGCCCGGTGGCGATCAGCATGAGCCCCTGAAAGAGATCCGTCATGATCACGCTGGTTTGGCCTCCAGAGGTCACATAGACCGCCGAGATGGCAGCCACCAGCGTCGCCGACACGCGGATGTCCCAGCCCAGCAGCGCTTGAAGCGCCTTGCCCATGGTGAACAGGTTCACGCCGACGTAGCCGACGAGGTAGACCAACAGGAGGGCCGTGACCAGGTGGCGGGCGCTGGGCCCGAAGCGGCGCTCGAAATACTCGGGGATGGACGTGACGCGAGAGAAGTACAGGATCGGCAGCCAGCCGAACGCGAAGAGCGGCAGCCAGAACCAGTCGTTGAAGTAGGTCTGGCTGCTCGCCACGCCGTAGGTGTAGGCGATGCTGCTGTACTTCACGAAGCTGTACGAGCCGACGGTGGTCGCCATCAGGCTGAACGTGATGAGCCACCACGAGAAGCGCTGCCCCCCGAAGAAGAAGTCCTTCGTGGTCTGCTGCTTTCGCCCGTACATCGTGCCGATGACGAGGATCACCACGAAATAGCCGATCATGATGCCGTAATCGAGCGGCGTGCCGATGCGGCGGGTCTCGGAGTAGCTGCCGTGGAAAGGGACCGCGGGCGCCTCGGTCATCGTGGCGAACTGCAGGTAACCCTGCAGCGCGGCGAAGGCGAACAGGCCGCCCACGCAGAGGACCAGGTTGCGCAGCGGGCGCCCGCGGAGCCCGACGTAGCCCTGGCGCCACGCGAACACCATGCCGACGACGAAGATCAGGCCACCGAGCCCGTACTGGAACAGGTACGCTTCCACTGGGTTCTCCCCGCCAGAGCGCCGGCCGCGCCCGACGACCCGCGGGAGGATGCCACGTTGATCGCCTGGCCGCGATGCTTGCCCGCCGGCGGTCGCTCGCGGCGAAGCGGGGCCGTCAGCGCGCCGCCTCGCGGCCCCCGAACGAACCGGTGCTGAGCGCAAGAAAACCCGCGAATTTCTCGCTTGCCCGCGACGCGGACAAATACCCGAAACGACTTGGTCCTTGCTGCCGGCTGGCGAATTGATCCATTATCCGCCAGCCGTTGCGGGTCGAACCGGTCCCAGGCGCGCGTCTCGTTTTACCGCGGCGTACCCTGGTTGGTGTCGTCTTCAAGTCGGGGGGAGAAGTTCAAATGCATATCCGTCGCCGGATGACCTACACGTCCGTGCTTTTCGGCATGTTCGCCGCGTGTACCACCGCGCTCGCGCTCCTCGCGAGCCCCGCGTACGCCGCGCCGAGCCTGACCGGCAGGGTGAACGTCGACTTCGCAGTCCCGGGGGCCTTCCATCTCCCCGATGACTCGATCGGGCGTGATGTGGGCCTCCCTTCGAACGCGCCCCTCGGCACGGTGAGCGGCTGGGACATGTCGTTCTTGCGGCTGTTCTACGACCCTGCGACCGACGTTCTGTATGTAGGTATCCAGACCTTCGGGATCGGCGGCGACGCGGACGGCGACGGCGACGAGGGGACCACCTCCGCGTGGTTGGCTAGCGTTTTCGGGGCCGATCTGCCCCTGTGGGAAGACACCGAATCCTTTGCGTTGATGCTGGACATCGACGAGGACGGAACCTTTGACGTGATCGCGGGCGTGCCTGCGACCGGCGACCTGTCCACCTATACGGTCGCCCGCTTCGATGGCTTGACAAGTTTACCGGGTTTCGCCTTCGGCGCGCCCCTGGGTGACGAGTTCATCCCCGCCGATCCGGTGGTCGGTCCGGCGACCTTTGCTGCACCGCACATCGAGTTCCGCATCGCGTCGTTCTCGAAGCTGCCCGGCTTCGACGGCACGGTCGGTCCGTTCCGCGCCAAGGTCTTCATGGGCTCGCTTGAGGACTCGGGGATCGGCGAGGATCGCATCCCGAACGGCAACGACACCGCGGCGCGCGTCTGCTTCGACTCGGACGGCGACGGCTACACGACCTGCGACGGCGACTGCGACGACTCGAACGCGGCCGCCAGCCCCGGCAACCTCGGCGACCCGATCTGCGACCTGGTAGACGAAGACTGCGACGGCGAGACGGATGAGGACTTCGGCGGCCCCGGCATCGAGACGAGCTGCGGCGTCGCCACGGTCTGTCAGGCCGTCGGCGTGCTCATCTGCGACAACGGCATCGTGAAAGACACCTGCGTTCCCGGCGCCAACGGCATCTTCGTGCCGGAGCCGACGACGTGCGGCGTCGGGGCCTGCGCGGCCACCGGGTCCACCACCTGTGCGACCGGCAGCGTCACCGACACCTGCAGCCCGGGGGTCCCCGCCGCGGTCGATGGCTGTAACGGCATCGACGACGACTGCGACGGTGTCACGGACGAGGACTTCGTCGCGGAGGTGACGACGTGCGGGGTGGGCGTCTGCGAGCGCCAGGGGCTGACGACCTGCAGCGCGGGGGTCGTGGGCGACACATGCGTGGCCGGCGAGCCGGCGCAGCACGAGGTGTGCAACGGCCTCGACGACGACTGCAACGGCGCGACCGATGACGCGCCCGTGCTGCCGAACCCGCCGACCTGCGGCCTCGGCGAGTGCGCCACGGTCGGCACCATCGCGTGCGTCGGTGGCCAAGAGGTGGGCACCTGCGAGCCGCCCGCCGGGACGCCCGAGCTGTGCGACGGCCGCGACAACGACTGCGACGGCTCGGTGGACGAGGGCATCGCCCCGACGCCCACCACATGCGGCGCCGGTGCGTGCGCCGCGACGGGCGAGCTCGTCTGCGCCGGCGGTGTCCTCGTGGACTCCTGCGAGGCAGGTCAGCCGGACGCTTCGGATCCCTGCGACGGCGTCGACAACGACTGCGACGGCAGCACCGACGAGGACTTCGTTTCGGAGCCCACGACCTGCGGACTCTCCGGCTGCGCGGCCACGGGCGAGACGACGTGCATCGGCGGCGTTATCGGCGACTCGTGCGTCCCCGGGACGCCCGCTCTGGGCGACCCCTTCTGCGACGGCATCGACGACGACTGTGACGGAGAGACCGACGAGGACTTCGGCGGACTCGGGATTGGAACCACCTGCGGTTTGGGCGTCTGCGCCTCCGAGGGGATCGTCGAGTGCATCGACGGCGAAGTCCATGACACCTGCGTGCCCGGGCCGGTCACGGGCGACGACGCCGACTGCGACCTGGTCGACAACGACTGCGACGGCTTGACCGATGAGTCCTTCGTCGGCACGCCGACGTCCTGCGGCGTGGGCGCCTGCACCGGGGCCGGCCTCACCAGTTGCACGGCAGGCGTGGTGTCCGACAGTTGCACCCCTGGCGAGCCCACGGGCGCGGACGACGACTGTAACGGCATCGACGATGACTGTGACGGGGCCACGGACGAGGACTTCGTGGGGCAGCCCACGAGCTGCGGGCTCGGTGTGTGCGCGACGACCGGGACTACGATCTGCGTGGGCGGCGCGGTGGTCGACACGTGCACGGCGGGCGCCCCGGCCGGTGACGACGCGGACTGCGACGGCGTGGACAACGACTGCGACGGCATGACGGACGAGGACTT
>CAZNZH010000239.1:3561-7880 GCA_964577445.1 uncultured Myxococcales bacterium | reverse complement strand
CCTCCGACGCGCTGCCCGACACCGGCGACACGGCGGCCGACACCGAGACCGACGCCACCGGCGGGCCGCTGGACTTCGCGCTGCATTTCCCGATCTTCGAGCCGCCCGCGGACTCCCTCGCGGGCTCCGGCGTCACGAGCTGCGGCGTCTACCTGGAGGAGCGCTGCGACGGCGGCAAGGCCATGCGCTGCGAGGCCTACGACACGAAGGCGGCGGCCTTCACCGACACGCCCGACCCGACCTTCCGCCGCGCCATGCTCTATGACCGCTGGTACAAGCTCTACTCGTCGCCGGACGGCATGGCGGGCGAGCGCAACTTCAACGTCCACTTCGACCCCGGCACGCCCGAGTCGGTCTGGGGCGCGCGCGAGGCGTTCAGCCACTACAGCGGCCACGGCGACTCGGCCATCTGGACCGGCACGATGCTCAACGGCCTCATCATGCGCTACCTGGCGACCGGCACCGAGGCCGACTACCAGCGCATGGTCGAGGTGGTCGAGGTCATGCTGCGCCTCTTCGATGTGACGCGGGTGCCGGGGTATCTGGCGCGCGCATACTCGCTGGTCGTCCCGGGCGGCACGCCCATCATCCCCGAACATTATATAGACCGCCGTGACAACCCCGATCACTTTTACCGGGAGATCGAGAATCCGGAAGGTTTTGACTGGCTGCCCGAGATCTACAAGACCGGCTACACCGATCTCAAGGGCGAGCTGCACAAGGGGACGCCGCGGTGGCGCGGCTCACCGACCATCGACCAGATGAACGGCCCGATGGTGGCCTTCCCCGAGGTCTATGGGCTCCTGCGCGACGACACGCTCAAGGAGCGCATCGCCCACCACATGACCTGCTACGTGAAGCGATTGCGGCGCATCGAGATCCGCAACCTCCAGACCGATCCCGAGCTCATCGGGGCCTTGCAGGCGGCCCTGTCCGAAGGCGCGGCGACCTCGGGGCCGAACGGTACGCCCAGCGACGCCGCGTGGAGCTTCGATGCGATCGACACCATCGTCATGTACGTCACGCCGCAGCTCAACTCGAAAAATGAAGGCGAGTTCGACCGGAGCTGCCCCGAGACCTGGGACCACACGCCCTGGCGGGTGTTGGACGTCACCGACGACGACTTCACCCTGGATCTCTTCGGGCTGGTGCAGGATCTCGACGCCAAAAAGACCGAGCGCAAGCAGTCGGCGGACCACTTCTACGCCATCAACGTCCGCGGCGCCGACGCGATGCACATGATGCATCTGGCGCTGATGGCCTATGCCTTCAGCGGCGATCAGCAGTTTTTGGACTTCCTCAAAGACGAGGCCCTGGGCCCGCTCCACGCCGACAAGGTCGCCACCACCATGTCGTCTTTTCTGCCGTCCAGGTGGTGTCGGAAGTTCTACAGCACCAACATCACGACCGGGCCCTTTTGGGCGTTCCTGAACCTGCTGGGCGACTCGCCGCTGAAGACGCACATGCAGAAGGTGATGCACGACGAGATGTGGCTGAAGGAGTCGGCGACCCTGGGCAAGCTGGACTTCCAGCTCATGTACGCGGGCGCGCTGCCGCCCGAGATCGGGACCGCCCATGACGAGGTGCTGTCGGGCGCGCTGACCATGCTGCACGAGTTCGGCGGCAACGGCGGCGTGATGGACGACCCGCGGCGCACCTATCATCGGCCCTTCCCGGAGATCGCCGCGGCCACGCCGGCGAGCATCAAGGTCGAGTGTCCGACCGCCGCCATCCGCGCGCGCTGCGAAGACGGCATCTCGCTCTTCGGCGTGACGGTCCCGGGCGAGACGATGACCTTCAAATGCACAGGTGCGGACTGGGAATGTGACATGGGCGAGGGCCGCTGCGCCGAGCCCATGGCGGCGACGGCCCTGCCCATGGCCGTGCGTCGCTACGGCGACTACACGTGGCAGCGCAGCCCCTACCAGATGCACATGGTCGACGGGTCGGACGGGCGCGAGCAGTCGCCGGGCATCGACCTGACCGAATCCTACTGGCTGGCGCGCTTTTACGGGTTCGTGCCCGAGAGCGCCGGCCTCGTGCTGGGGTGGCGTGAGGTGGCGGACGCGGGGCAGTGCTCGGGACAGTAGGGGGCTGATGCGCGTCGCCGCTGGGTTCAGCGACGACGCGTGCGATCTCGGGCGGTTGCCCCTCGAGGCTCCCGCGGCCTCGCCCAACGCTCGCGCGCCGTCTTGGACCGCTACCGGCGCGGCCTCGGCGCGCCCTTCCACGGGGATGCGGGCCGGCGCGCGACCGTGCCGCTGCCGACCGGCGTGGCGTGGACGGCGACGCGCTCGGTGCGAGCCAGCCCCCGCTCAGGGGACGCAGATATCCGGAGCGCCAGCCACGACGCCGCTGAGCGCGAAGCAGCTCCCGGTGCCGCACACGCTCCCGTCGCTGGCCGACGGGCCGCGGGCCTCAGGGCCGCACGCGCACGCCCCGGGGAAGGTCTTGCCCCCAGCCGGCGGCGCCGGCAACCCAGGCGTGCCGGCGTACTTGACCAGGTTCACGCAGATGCCGCCGCCGAGGCAGTGCGCGGTGAGGTCGTCGCAGCGCCCGGCGGCGTCGACGCACCGACCCGAGGCGAGCTCACAGGTCAGCTCGAAGCCGGTGTTCCCGGGGTCGCAGTCGGCGTCCGCCTTGCACGGCGCCGGGGTCTCAGAGCAGGTCCCCTCGCATGTGAAGGTCGCGAGGTCGCATGTGCAGCCCGTCAGGCAGTGCGCGTCGTCGGTGCAGGGCACGCAGTAGCCCGCGCCGTTGATCTCGGCGCAGCCCAGCCGATACTCGCCACAGTCCTCGCAGAGGCTCACCGGTTGGCAGGTCTGCGTGGCGCGCAGACACAGGCCGCTCGCGCACTGGGAGTGGCTCACGCACTCCACGCATCTCCCCGCGTAACGGTAGGGTCGCGGCGCGAAGCACGGGACGACGTCCGCGTCAGGCGGCCCGGTCTCGGCGGCGTCCGCGCTGGCGGCGTCCGCATCGCAGCACAGCCCGAGATCGGCTCCGCCAGCACCCGAAGCGTCCGCATCCACCGCGGCGCCGCCCGCCGCCTCCGAGCACGCGCCCAGCGCCGCCACCGCCCCGATCAGCACCCTGAACACAAGCGACATCGCACCCTCACATCGCCCCACGTCGGGCGGCTACCGAGCCTGGCAGAAAGCCATAGCACCGCGCCCGCCATGACGAAACCCATAGACAGACCGGGAGCACGCGAGACCGGCTGGCCTCGCGGCGCACGGTGCCTACCTGTCGGGCCAGCGCTCGCCGTGTCAGCGACCGCGCGCCCCACCTGAGGCCACTCGCCGAGGACCGTGCCGATGAAAGTCGTGACCCCCGAAACCTTCGACGAGGTCCTCAAGGACTCGCCAGGCCTCGTCCTGGTCGACTTCTTCGCCGACTGGTGCGGCCCGTGCAAGACCCTCGGCCCCATCCTGGAAGGGCTGGCGCCCGAGTACGACGGCCGCGTCACCTTCGTGAAGGTCGACTCCGACCGCAGCCCCGCGCTGAGCCAGGCCTTCGGCGTGCGCAGCCTGCCGACGGTGGTCCTGCTCAAGCCACGCGACCCCGGCCCGGGCGCGGACGCGGTGAACTACTTCATCGGCGTGAAGCCGCCGAACCAGATCCGCGCGCTGCTGGACAAGGCGCTGGACACGCGGCCGGGGCTGCTCGGGCGGCTCTTCGGGCGCGGGACGAGCAAGTAGGCTGGCGGGGGCGGCCGCGAGGCGAGGGCGGAGCGCTGGGAGCACCGCGTCAAGTGCGCCGGGTCGGCGGCGTGTCGACCCGGCGGCTCCAGTCCTCGGTCTCGCCGGTGGCGAGGCGGGCCAGCGCCAGCTTGCGCCAGCGGTCCGGTAGGCCGGGGAGGGCGGCGAGGTCGGCCAGGGCCACGCGGTCCAGGCGGTCGTGATAGAGCAGGTGCGACGCGCGCGTCAGCGGCCACTCGGGGTGGGGGCGTGAGGTGAGCGTCGCCCGGTCGCCTGCGGCCAGCGGACCCGGCTGCCGTACCCGGAAGTACCAGCCCGTCCGGCCCGAGCTTTGCACCCGCCGCGCCATGTCCGGCCGGTCGAAGCGCAGGTTCAACTTCCAGCACGGCTGGCGCCCCTGGCTGACCTCGAGCAGGGCCCCGCCCACGCGCCAAAGGTCGCCCAAGCAGATGTCGGCCTCGTCGGCCCCCTCGACCACCAGGTTCTCGCCAAAAGCTCCGGGTACGAAGCGCCCCGCGGAGTCGGGAAGCTCCGCGGCCCACCACGCGAGGTGCGACGCCGCGTAGGCATGCACCGCCTTGTCGACCCCGCCGTGATGGCGCAGATCCCCCTGCTCAT
>CAZNZH010000239.1:0-3551 GCA_964577445.1 uncultured Myxococcales bacterium | reverse complement strand
CCCCGTCAAGCCCGGTGGCCGCGACCATCACCGCGCCTTCGACCGGCTGCTTGTCGATGCCGCTGGGCACCACGCGCTCCCCCAGCGGCCGGACGGGCCCCGTGCGAACCTGCGCGACGGTGAACGTCGGGGAAACCATCGGGTCAAGTGCCCTCAATTATTGCCCTTTCGTGCCCGCAGGCGCCGAGTCTGCGTCCCACGCGTCCCGCCACGTCTGGAGCCGCTGCGGCATCTCACCGCGTCGCGCTCGGTAGCGCAGATTCTCGACCTGCTTCGCCGACATCCCGAGCTCGCGGCCGATCTCTGCCGAGGTCACCCCGGGCACGCGCATCAGCATCAGGGCGGCGAACCGGCGGGCCGGGTTCGCGCCGCGCCCGAACTCTGCGCGCTGGAGGTCGGCGCGCTTCGCTCCGGTGATGCGCTGAACCCGCCTCAGCACGGCCTCGAGCTCGGCGGCGCCTGTCGCAGGTGCTGGGCTTTGCGGCGCCTCGGCGGGCTGGGCCGGCGTCTGGAACCCGAAGTCCAGCTCGGCGCCATCGGGCCAGGGCTGCGTGCCGAGCTGCACTTCGCGGACGAACTCCTGCAACTGAGCGCCGGTGCCGAAGAGGTGGTCGCGGGCGCCCAGGGAGAGCCAGTCGCTCGGCGTGTCGAGGCCCACGAGCTGGCGGTGGCTCGTCCACGCGTACTGGTCGGGCCGGCGAACCAGGCCGGCGCGCACGGGATTGAGGTGGATGTAGGCGACGAGGAAGCACTGGTACTCCTTGTCCTCGATCAGCCGGCTGTGGAAGCGCCCGCGAAAAACCGGGCCGTGCCACCCGTTCAGGCGATTGAGCCGCTGCGTACACACCGCATTGAGGTGCCGCATCGCGCGCGACAACGTGCCCAGCGGCGACCGCACGAGCATATGGTAGTTGTTCGGCGTCAGCGACCAGGCGTGGACCTCGATCCCGAAGCGCCTCACCGCATCCGCGGCAGCCTCGAGCCACAGCACGCAGTGCGCATCGTCGAGAAAAATCGGCGCCCGCCGAGCGCCGCGGTGCATGACGTGGTGCCAAGCACCGGGATAGTCCAGCCGGAGTCGTCTGCTCATGGGAGCAGTATGAGTCGGGGATTGCTCATCTGCAAAGGAAAAATAGAGTGTAGTTGACCCCATGCCGGATGCCGCGTCTCCCGGGCCCCGCGTCGGCGCGACGGAGAGTCCGGCCAGGTCGCGCTCGACCCGACCCGGGCCGTGGATCGCCGACGCCTCGTCAGCCGTCCTGGTGGGATAACACCGTGCAGAGGTTGCCGTACCGGGTTGCTCCCAGGCCGCCAATTCCTGAGTGCGCCGTCGTGAAAGCGTTCGACGTTCGAGGACCACGGACGCGCCGCCCCGCACCGCCCCGCTCAGGGGCAGCCTGCCCCGACACCGCGCGACCGCGCGCTCGCGTCCAGCTTCGAGTGGGCGGCGCTGGCGCCAAGCCCCACGGTGCCCTGCCAGACCCACCGAAGTGGCGTGTGGCGCCAATTTCGCCGCTCTGAACCGCGCCTCAGGTTCCGGTGGGTCTGGCCCCCGCGGGGCGATCTCGCGCAGATCTCTCAAGCGGCACGGAAAGTGCTTCTTACACCGCGTGAGATGTCGTGCGCGCAGCCGCCAACCGGGTCCGCGTGGGTGACCCCATCGCTGCCGCGGGCCCATTCGCCGGCCGCAGCGGGGTGCGCCGTCTCGGATCTCTCCAAGGACCACGACCATGCTCAGCTCATGTGCGACATCACCGCCCCTGCGCCTGCTTGCGGGCCTCACCCCACTGCTGCTGGCCTTCGCGACAGGCTGCGGTGACGCCGCGGAGCCACCGCTCGACGACCGAGCGCCGCCGACGGTCCTGTCCAACTTCCCGAGCTCGGACGCGACGGGCGTCGCCACGAGCGCAGGCGTCAGCGCGACCTTCAGCGAGGCGATGGATCTTAGCACCCTCACCACCAGTAGCTTCGTCCTGATGCGAGATTCGGTGCGGGTCGCCGGGTCCGTCAATCGCAGCGACCGCGCGGTGTCCTTTCGTCCCAGCCGCGCGCTGCTCGCGAACACGAAGTACGTGGCGACCCTCACGACGGCCGCGCAGGACACCAGCGGCAACGCCCTGGCCGCCGACTACACCTGGAGCTTCACGACAGGCTCGAGCGCAGACGCCACCGCGCCCACCGTGGTCGCCACTCGCCCGGAGGACGGCGCCTCGGCGGTCGCATTCGGCACGAGCATCGCGGTGACCTTCAGCGAGACCATGGACCCGGTGACCCTCACCAACGCGTCATTCACGGTGAAGCAGGGCTCGAAGCCCATCGCCGGCGTCGTGAGCTACGCCGGGGTCACCGCGACGATGCGCCCGACCTCGGCGCTCAGGCCGAGCACACACTACTCGGTGACGATCACCACGGCCGCCGCCGACCTGACTGGCAACCCGCTCGCCGCGGGGCACGACTGGACCTTCACCACCGCCTCGGACGTCGACACAAGCCCGCCCGAGATCCGCGCTGTCTACCCCCTCCAGGCCGCCGTCGCCGTGCCGATCAACCGGTCCGTGACGGCGCTCTTCTCCGAGGCGATGCACCCGCCGAGCGTCAACGCCGCCACCTTCCGCCTCGAAGGCCCCGGCGCGACCGCGGTCGCCGGCGAGGTCACGCTCTCCGCCCAGGATAGCCTCGCGACCTTCAGCCCCCTCGATGAGCTCACGCCGAACACAGCCTACGAGGCCACCGTCAGCACGACCGCACAGGACGTCGCCGGGAACGCGCTGGCTCACGCGTTCTCGTGGACCTTCACGACCGGGGCCCACGGCGCGCTGGGGCCGGAACCCGTGCTCCTGGGTGGCGCCGGCGGCTTCGTGATTCTGGCGAAGTCCGGCATCGACAGCGTCCCGACCTCTGTCATCACAGGCGACATCGGTGTGAGCCCGATCGACCAGACCGCCATCACCGGCTTCTCGGTCTCCGCGGACGCCAGCAACACGTTCGCGACGTCGGCCCAAGTCACCGGGAGGATCTACGCCGCCGACAACGCGTCACCGACGCCGGCGGACCTGACCGCGGCCGTGAGTGACCTTGAGACCGCCTACGTCGACGCCGCCGGGAGGTCGACGCCCGACCACACCGAGCTCGGCTCGGGCGAGCTCGGCGGCCTCACGCTCGCGCCGGGTCTCTACAAGTGGGGGACCGGCGTCTCGATCGCGACGGACCTCAGCCTCGACGGCGGCGCCCAGGATGTCTGGGTCTTCCAGATCTCGGGCGACATTACGCAGGCCGCCAACACGCGCGTCACGCTGAGCGGCGGCGCCCTCGCCCGGAACGTCTTCTGGCAGTCCTTCGGCCAGATCGTCATCGGCACCGGCGCGCACTTCGAGGGCATCGCGCTGTGCGAGACCGCCATCATCCTGCGGGCCGGGGCGTCCGTGAACGGGAGGCTGCTGGCGCAAACCGCGGTGACCCTGGACCAATCCACCGTCACAGAGCCGGCCGAGTAGTCGGCGGGCGCGGGGTCGGCTCCACGCGCTCGAAGCGCCCGCGGTTGGCGTGGGGCG
>CAZNZH010000238.1:0-7928 GCA_964577445.1 uncultured Myxococcales bacterium | reverse complement strand
CGTCGCAGGAGCCCATCGCGTGGCGCGTGACGGTCAACCTCGCCGTCGACCCGGCCATCATCCCCGCCGGCATGGGCCCCGAGGTGCTCGTCATCGGCGACGCCCGCGCCCCGCTCGAGGGCTCAAACAGCCTGTGGATCACGCGCCCCACGGTCGGCCCCGTCACGGTCGGCGACGGCCGCCCCGGCCCCGGCGTCCTCACCGTGACCACGGTCCTGCCCGCCCGCGGCATCGCCCCCGGCCCGCTGCTCATCCGCAAGGCCATGACCGAGGTCGTCGACGGCCTCCGCCGCGTCATCCCGTGGCTCGACGAGCGCCTCCTCGCCGTCCACTCGCCGGCCCTCACCCTCGACTCGCGCACCGGCCTCGAGGACGTCGACGTCTCGGCCCTGCAACCCGTCATGGGGCGCGCGCTGGACCTGACCGCCGACCTCAGCTCGGTCGCCGTCGAGACCCCGTACCCGAACATCCTGCTCACCGGCGGCGCGCTCTTCGGCGGCCTGGGCTTTGAGGGGACCTGCCTCGCCGCCACCCAGACCCTGCGCGCCACGCAGCGCCTCTTGCGGCTGCGCACGCTGCGTCCGGGCATCGGCGGCTGACGCGGCGCTGCCCCGGTGAACTCCATTGACCGCGCAGGGGCCGCAGTGTCCAATGCCCGACCGAGCGGAGGGGCACCCACCTTGCAAATCGGCCGTATAACCCTCGCGATTTTAGCGATCGCCGCGCTGTACGCCCCGGCCGCGCCAGCCGCCGAACCGGCGGGCGTCCTCGCCACGGAGGTCACGGTACAGGACAGCGACCCCTCCCTCGAGAGCGTCGGTCCCAAGGTCGAGCGCATCAGCTTCGAGGCCCTCTTGGCCGAGGCCGAGCGCACCAGCCCGCTGATGCAAGCGGCGCGCGCGGGCCGCGGCGTCTTCGAGGCCAAGCTCGCCCAAGCCCGCGCCGCGAAGTTCCCGACCTTCAAGCTCGAGGCGGGCTTCGCGCCGTCGCCCACCATCAACGGCGACGACACCGCCACCTTCGGCGTCTCCGTCGACCTGTCGAAGTGGGGCTACGTCTACCGGGTCAGCGTCACGATGGTGCAGCCGCTCTTTACCTTCGGGAAGCTGCGCGCGCTGCGGCGGGCGGCGGACCACGGCATCGACGTCGGGAACGCCCAGACGGACGTGGCCCGCTGGGAGCTGCGGTATCGCGTGGCGCAGGCGTGGTACGGGGCTCTGCTGGCCCGCGAGATCGGGTCGATCGCCGCCGACGGCAAGAAGTGGATCGACAAGGCGGAGGCTCGCATGGAGCGCCTTCGCGACGAGGACTCCGTCGACTACGACCAGATGGAGCACCTGCGCCTGAAGACGCGGGTGGCGGAGTTTTACGAGCTGGACTCGAAGAATCACGAGATCGAGATCGCCTCGCGCGAGGGGATGCGGCTGCTGCTGAGCCGCGCGGCCGACCACCCGGTGGAGCCCGACGTGGACAGCCTCGAGCCCATCGAGGTCGAGCTGCTCCCGGTCGAGCGCTACCTCGAGCAGGCGTTTGGGCGGGCGCCGGAGCTGCGGTCGGCGCGCTCGGAGGTCAAGGCGCTGGACGCCCTGGCCGACGCCAAGTGGGACGACCTGTGGCCCGAGCTGGCCTTCATCGTGGACGGGCGCATCACCGACAGCAACGTGCTGGGCGACACCGTCGAGATCATGGGCGCCGAGACCGTCGGCGTCTCGGCGGGGTTTCTGTTCGCGCTGCGCTGGCGCCTGGACGTCCCGCAGAAGCTGGCCGACGTCCGCGAGGCGCGCGCGAAGACCCGCCTGGCGAAGAGCAAGGTGGACATCGCGCGAACGAAGCTCGAGCTCGACGTGCGCATGCTCCACCAGAAGCTCACGGACAAAAAGCGCCTCATCGAGATCTACGAGGACTCGCGAAAGGCAGCCCAGGGCTGGCTGACGGCGAGCTGGGATCTCTATGACGCCGGCTTCGGAAACTTCCGCGACGTGATGGACGCGCTGGTGCAGTTCTACACAAAGAAGCTCGGATATCTGCAAGCCGTGCACGAGCACGATATCCTGGTCTTCGAGTTGAGCCGCACCATCGGCGCCGACATCGTCGAGATGGCGCGCCCGGTAAAGGCGCCCACAGGCCCGCAGCCGCCGCCTGAGTGAATGCCGCGCCTGTGGCGGCGTCGGAGCCTGACGGCTCGCAAAACCCGGAGTAGCCATGAGTTTCCGCACCGCCCTCGCCGCCTTCTCGCTTCTGCTGCTGGGCGCGCCCGCGCTCGCCGCCGACCGCTCCGCACCCGCCGCCGTGGCCCCCGCGCCGCGCCCGTCCGGTGACCCGCGCGAGATCGTGGCCACGACCTCCGGCCAGATCGTCAAGATCGCCCACCAGGCCAAAGACCAGGCCTCGATGCTGGTCGAGATGACCAAAGTCCTCGACGGCATGCTCGACTACGACACCTTCGCCGAGAAGACGCTGAAGGGCACCTGGGACACCCTGAGCCCCCAGGACCGCCAGCGCTTCATCGAGAAGTTCAAGCAGCTCATCATCAAGGTCTACGCCAAGCGCTTCAAGCCGGGCGTGCAGTTCACGGTGACCGACCGCGGCCCGACGGCCTGGAGTGACGCCGACAAGCGCGAAGGCGAGGTGAAGACGGTCATCAGCGGCAATCGCGTGACCGCCGACGTCGACTACCGTTTTGGGGTGGCGCAGGCCGACGGCAAGACCGAGTGGCGCGCCTCCGATATCGTCATCGACGGCGTCTCGATGATGCTCAACTGGCGCTCGCAGTTCCGCACCGTCATCCAAAGGCAGGGCTTCGAGGCGCTGCTGGCCAAGATCGACAAGCGCATTCAGCGGGATGACTGACTGAGAAGGGCAGCCAAAAGCGCTGCCGGCCGCGCGGGTTCTTGCGTCTCGGCGGCTGACACCTTCGCGGGCGCGCGGCTCGAAGACCTCTGTAACGGCGCGATCCCGGCCTGCGGCTTGAAGGCTGGCCGCGTGCTGGCGGAAGACCGCTTCATCCGCCGCACCTGCCCCGGGGGCGAGCGGCGGCTGTGGCTCTTCAGCGACACGGGCGCCGGCGACCTCCCGGGGATCGAGTCCGACGGCTGAGCGAGGCCCAGCGCCCGTTCGCGACGATCTCACGCCGGCCGTAAAGAGCGCTCCAGTCCCGGGCCAGAGCGACCGATGAACAGAGCATGGCCCACCTGCTCCATCAATGGCGTGACGCGCAACCTCCCTGGTACATCCTCGCGGGGTTCGTGGTCGCGGTGACCCTACTGCCAGGCGGGATTCCGCTGACGACGGTGCTGACGCCGGTCTACCTGCGCCGCCGCCAGCGCCTGCTCGCGCGGTCGGCCGCCTCGGTGTCGGCCGGGTCCCGGTAGCCTACGGCGTCGCCGGCTCCACGGTAGGAACCGGCGGGTTGTTCGGCCGGTCCATCGCCGCGGTGACGGTGGCGCGCGCGCTCGCGTCGCGGGCGAAGACGAAGATCCGTGCGGCCTCGTCGTTGGAAAACGGGAGGTCGGGCAAGCTCACTCGGCGGCCGGATGCTGTGGGGAATACCGGCATGTCGGCGGGGCCATGGGGGCGCACCTCGAAGGCGTCGACGAGCCCGAGATCGGGCGGCACCTCGAACGAGAGCGTCGCCGTGCGGGCTGCGAAGACGTGGTGCGGCGGCGGCACCTCGTCGGGGGTGATCTTCGCCTCGATGCAGCGCAGATCGCTGGGCTGGATGACCTCGGGGTCAGGCCTCAACGTCGCCGCCACAAGCACCAGGGCGTCGGGCGCTCGAATCAGCGCGGCGATCATGTCATCGGGGGCCTCGACGGCGCCCCCGATGTCGCCGGCCTGCGCCCAGCGCGCCACGCCGCGTATCATCCACGAGGCGTCCGCGAGGGCCTCCCAGCGCTCCGGCGCCGCCGCGCCCTCACCCTGGTGCGTCTGAAACCACAGGAGCCCCTTTCCGCCTGCCGCCAGCACGCTGAACGCCTGCAAGAGGATCTCCTGGCGGTCGGGCTGCGAGTGCACCGGCTGCTTGCTCGTGTCCTGCCAGCTCCACCCGCTGTGCAGCCCTTGCGCGTAGAGCCACGTCGGGCCGGGCATGTGGTTGTCGCGGGTGTTGCGCAGGTAGTCGTAGGGGCCGCGCGGGGGCGGGTGGTTGCCCAGGGTCGTGATGTGGGGCGCGCAGCCGGCGTTGTAGAAGTCGAGGCCCTGGATGTCCGCCATCCCGGCCACCACGCCGATGTGGTTGTGGGTGAAGCCGCCGTTGAAGGTCGGGACCTCGGGGTAGCGGCGCCAGGCGGCGAGCGACTCCGCGGCCTTGGCGGCGCCGACCGGGACGCCGCTGTCGGCGTAGATGTGGAACTCGCTCTCGTCACCGGTCGCGAAGGCGGCGATGCCGGCGGTGGAGGCGAAGTCCAGCTTGGCCAGGTCGGCGGCGGCCCAGGTGTAGCGACCGGGCTGGGCGGGGATGGTCTCGCCGATGACCTTGGCGGCGTCACAGTCGCAGTTCGACGCGGCGCACATGCCGCCGTGGAAATAGGCGCCGTCCACACCCGCAGCGGCGAGGATGGCGTAGCGCTCCGGGTCGCCGCCGGGGAAGGCGCACTCCGACGTGTTTTGCCAGGCGTTGATTGGGAATCTGGGCGGGATGACGCGGCCGACCCCGACGGCGGCAGGCGCGTCGGCGTACTCGATCACGACGGTCCACGCGCGGCCGGGCGCGGTCGCCTCGCACAGCGGCACCTCGATGAGGGCGGTGGCGCCGGGCGCGACGGTGGGCGTGGCGAGGCAGGCGATCCCCGTGCCCGTGACGTCCCGCCCGCCGACCAGGACCCGGGTGATGGTGTGGGGCGCCGCGTCGCCGTTTCGGAGGTGGATCAGCATCGCGCCGTAGTCGGCGGTCGGCGTCACCCACGTCAACGGCGCGGGCGTAATGGCCACGGGGAAGCTGCCGTCCACCGCGACGCCCTCGCGGGTCTCGACGCGCAGGCTGGCCTCGCTGAGCGTGTCCCAGTGCGGGTTCAGGGCGTGGAAGGCGACATAGATGGGTTCGCCCGCGACGGCTTGGCGTGGCCAGACGTGGTACCACTCGAAGGCCGGTGTCACCCCGTCGACCGGGGCGTAGATGCTGTCCGCGTCGACGCCGTCGATGATGATCCCGGTCACCTCGCCGCTGGTCGCCGCGACGGTCGCGACCTGCACCCGCCCGCCGGTGAAGACCGGGGTGATCTCCTCGGGGTATTCGGTGTTGTCGAGGCGGCTGTCCTTGCGAAAGCTGGCGTAGAGGCCGGGGTCCGCGGAGGTCGGAGCGCAGCGGGCGGCGGCAGGCGCACAGGTCGCGCTCGCCGCGAGCGGCCAGGGGGAGGGCGGTGGAAGCTCCGCGCCGGCCTCGATCTCGGGACCTCCGTCCAGGTCGGCGAGGGCGTCGGCGTCGGTGTCGGCGGTATTCTCCGCCGACGCGTCCCCGCGCAGGTCAGAGCCCGAGCGCGACCCGTCGCAGCCAGCGAAAACCAAGGCGAAACAGAAAGTGGCACGCAGTGTCATCATGTGGCGAGGGTGACTCAACGGCCCGCACGCGATCAAGTCGGTGTGTCGTTCGCGCCCGCTCGGCCTCGCCCGCGCCTCACTTCGCGGCGGCGCGCTCGATGAAGCCGCGGATCCAGGTCATGTTCACCTTGTGGCAGGCCGCGGGGTCGGTGTCGGTCGTGGTCTCCAGGGCCGCTGTCCAAGGCACGCCGCGCCGCCAGAAGTAGTCGGTGATCGAGCCGTCGTGGTAGTCGACCAGCCCGTCAGCGTCTGTGCGTAGCTGCATCGGCTGGTCGACGATGGCGTCCGAGACCGGCGGCGCGAACCCGCGTGACTCCCGCACCATGGGCAGATAGCTGCTGCGGTCCCCGAACACGTAGGCGTAGGACCCTGCGCCGTGGTGGTATGGGTCCTGGTGGATGTCGAGCGCCGCCGCCGGCGGGGCGTGGGCCTCGAGCTCCAGCAGCAGCGCGTCGGCCTCGTGGGCGCCCGGCGTCGAGCGGAGGCGCCAGCTCTTGAAGGGCTTGCCCGGCGCCAGCTCGCTGCGCACATGCCCGCCCTCGATCTCGTAGCGCAAAAAGTCGTTGTTGGGGCGCTGCCCGCCTCGGTTGTAGCGCGTGAAATCCTCAAATCCCGTGGGGTTGAGGCAGGGGTACACGCGCAGCCCGACGCGGTGGTGCCGCGCCCAGGCTACGATCTGGTCCATGGAGCGCAGGAGGGTCAGGGGCCCGGCCTGCTCGTCGCCGTGAAATCCCGCGGTGATGGTCACCCAGCGCGGGCCGTCGACCACCAGGCGCAGGTAGGGGTAGGTGGTGCCACCGTCGGCGGCCGCGCCGTAGCTGCTGAGCTCGCCAAGGGATGCCCACCGATTGAAGCCCTCGACATACTCGGCGTACTTCATGGCGCGGCTCCGGGGTCTGCGGGGTGGGCGACGAGGGTCACCGGGACGGCGCAGTCGCCTCGCTCGGGCTCAAGCGCGGCGCGGCGCAGGCTGACCCGCTCGGAGCTGCAGAGCCGCGCGCGCGGTGAGCCCCGCCGCTCGTCCGCGACGGGGCTCATCGCGCGAAGAGGCGCGCCGCGTCTCGCATCACCGAGGCGCAGTCCGCGTCTGCGGCCACCCGCTCGGCGCGAAACCAACTGCGGGCCGGGTCTTTGTGCGGGGCGGAGGGCGGCGGCGTCCTCAGGAAGAGGTTGGTGGCGTCGAGGATGCTCTGGTCGCTCGACCAGGTCACCAAGCCGTCGAACCGATTCAGTGAGCGCACCAGCCCCCGCGCCGTGGTGCGCAGCCGCTGCGCGAGCCGGATCGAACCCGCCACCATGCCGCTGATCTCGACGGTCATGCCCGGGTGTCCGTCGTGATCGACGTCGCGCACCCGGGCGTCGTCCGCGTCCGTGGGCAGCGGGTCGGTCTGGGGCCGGGCGAGCTCCGCGCCGTGAACCTCCACCAGCTCATCGGCGTGGAACCGCCACGAACCGGCCCGCTTTTGCAGGCGCGCGTGCCGCGTCAGTATCGGCGCGCCCGCCACGAAGCCCGCACCCAGCGCGACGCCCGCCTCGGGCCGGTCACTCTCAAGGCGAACCCCGCAGAGCCGCTCGCGCAGGGTCAGCTTCCTGCCCGACTGCGCGATCGTCAGCAAGGCGATGGCCCGGTGGGTGGTCGTCATCTTGCCCACCATCGGCACCTGTGACACCTCGGTTGTAACCTCAAGGCGCGCCCACGTGCCGGACAGGTCGGGCGCCGCCTCGGCTGCGAACGCGGGGTGGCTGGCGATCGCTACCGCGCAGCCAAGTACCGTGAACATAAAGCGTTTCTTAGAGCCAGGGGGCGGACGTGCAGCCATGCCTCAAGGCTACGTCCGCGGCCGCCCGAAGTCACATCCGGGGTCGCTTTTCCCGCTCGCGCTGGACTTGCCCCTTGACGGCGGGCGTGCACACCCGGAGAGAAAGTGTAACTGTGACAGCACCGTGTGACACAGCCCGCCAGCAGCGCGAGACGTGGGAGAGAGGGGCCGAACTTTGTCCGTTCGTACCGCAATTATCGGGGGCCCGAGCGCCCTGGTCGTTTCCGTCACCGAGGCGCTCGCTCCACGCGCCGGCGCGGTCCGCTCGGCCGCCCACCTCGATGACGCCTTGCCGTGGCTGTCCAGTCAGGAGGGGGCGGTGGCTGTCCTGGTCGAGCCGGACCCCGGAGACGCGGACGGACGCATCGCGGCATTCCGCCGCGGCCGCGGCGCGGACGTCGCGATCCTCGTGATCGCGTCGGGTGAGTCGCTGTCGTCGTGGTCGGTGAAGCCCGGCCTCCAGCCGGCTGAGTGGTGCGATGCGGCGTCCGGGCCGAGCGAGTGGGCGCGGCGCTACGAAGCGCTGGTGGCGCGCGCGGTCGCCCACGACGCTGACCACCCCCACCTCCACCT
>CAZNZH010000237.1:0-7947 GCA_964577445.1 uncultured Myxococcales bacterium | reverse complement strand
CCAGCATTCAGCGCGGCGAGCCATACCACAAGTAGCGCGCGACGCAGCCGCGCACCATGTCGCGCCCGCGGTCGCCACCGCGCCTTGGCCCGAGCCTTGCAGTGACGTCGCGGCCATGTGGAACACCCTCCTCGATCTCGTCTTACCGCTGCGCTGCGCCGGCTGCGATTCCCCAGTCCGCAGCACGCTCTTTTGCGGCCCGTGCGGCGCGACCCTCGTGCATGGCGATGGGGATTGCTGTCCCCGGTGTGGGGACATCCGTCTCGACCCGCCCGCCGGCGGTGGGACACACACGTGCGGGCGCTGCCTGGCCGAGCCGCCACCCTTCGCCCGAGCGCGCGGGGCCTTCGCGTACGGCGGCGCGCTCCGCGAGGTGGTCACCGCCTGGAAAAACGCCCCCGACCACACCCGGGGCCCGCCGCTGGCGCGCCTGATGGCCAGCCGCGCCGAGGCCTCGGGCTGGGCGGCCCTGCCCAAAGAGACCCTCGTCGTGCCCGTCCCCTCCCCCGCCTCCCGCCTGCGCGAGCGCGGCTTCAACCCGGCCGGCGCGTTGGCGACCGGGCTCGGCCGGTCGCTCGGCTTGCGGGTGGAGGCGCTGGGGCTCGAGATCGGCCGCTCGGTGGCGCCTACGCGGGGCTTGGGCTGGAGAGCGCGGCAGCGTCGCCTGCGAGGCGTCTTCGTGGGCGCCGCCGAGCGGATCGCCGGGCGGCCGGTCCTGCTGGTCGACGACGTGATGACCACGGGGACGACGGTGCGGGCGGCCAGCCGCGCGCTCTTACGGGCGGGGGCCGCCTCGGTCGAGGTCGCCGTCTTGGCCCGCACCCCCAGGGACTAGCGGGTCCACGCTCGGCTCGCCCGGCGCGGGGTCGGGCGACTGCCACTCCATGGCCTCAAGGTGCTCTTGGATGTCCGGCTCATCGAGGAGATCCCAGAGGGCCTCGTTGCCGACCAGCGCCAGCCAGTCGCTCGCCGCGAGGGCGGCCATCACGTCCGGTGACCGGAGGACCGCCGACTTCGGGTGCTCGAGGATCGCGCGGATGTGCGGGTCACCGACCAGCTCTGTCGCCTTGCGCGTCCCGAGCAGCCAGCCGAGCTTCACCAGGGCCTGGGCGCGCGGAAAGTCCTCGGACTCCAAGAAGTTATGGCTCATCACGAAGCGGCCGGTGGTGCTGGACGCGTAGGGAATGGGGACCGAGCCCGTCGCCTGGTTGGCCATGATGAGCGCGATGGTGCCCAGGTAGACCACGAGGCCGCCCTTGAGCGCGCCGGCCGCCGCGCCGAACAGGCGATCGCCCGCGGTGAGCGTGTCGGACAGGCGGTGCAGGTCGGACGTGAAGCGCCCCACCAAGAAGCTCCCGACCAGGAACGTGAGCGTGAACACGAGGAAGAACGCGAGGCTCTCGCGGACCATGGGTCGCGCGCCGAAGACCTCGCCCAGCCAGGGCTCGACGACCCCTCGGAGCGAGCGGGCCGCGATGAACGCGATGGCCAGCATCCCGATCTGCCCGAGCTGGAAGATGAGCCCGCGCAGCCAGCCGCGCACCAGACTCCAGAGCACAACGACGCCAGCGAGTATGTCGAGGGCCACAGGCGAGCTCCGAGCGAGAGTACGCGAGACCGTTAGCGGGTTCGGGCGGCGCCAGCAAGAAACCCGACGCGGGGCCGCTCAAAGCTCCGCGGCGCCTCGCCTCTCGCCTTCAGCGCTAGAAGTTCACCCGCAGGTGCACCCCAACCTGCACCGTGCTGAGGAAGCTCTCCTCGACGGGCCCACGGGCGAACTCGTCGTGGTCGGCGAGCCACGCGCCGCGCCAGGTGCCCTTGACGCCCAAGGTCAGGCGGCGCGTCAGGTTGATGTCGATGCCGGCCCCGAGGCTGAGGCTGGGGCCCGTGAGCGTCGGCAAAAACTCGGTGTCGCGGCTCAACACCGTGCCGCCGAGACCCACGAGGGCGTAGGGCTCGATGCGGCGCGATGACGGGATGAGGTAAAAGCGCAGGTTGGCGGCCACCGTGGTGAGCGCGGCGGTCATCCTGGGGTCGAAGGCCGTCGGGGCGTCGTGAAAGCTGGTCATCCAGTTGAGGTCGATGCCGAACACGTCGCCGACGCGCCACCCGAAGAAGAGCTCGACGCCGCCGCCGCCGTCCATGTCGCACGAGAAGTTCTGCCCGCGCTCGCACGCGATGGCCGAGCCGAAGCCGCCGAACCCGAGGTAGAAGACCGGGCGCCGCCAGGGCCGGGGGGCCTCCTCGGCGGGGGCCTCGACGTAGACGGGCGCAGGCGGCGGGGGCGCCTGCATCCTGCGAGTCGGCGGCTGTGGATCGTGGCTATGCGGAAACGGAGCCGGGTGCGCTGACGCGGACGCCGCAAAGGCACCGATGACCAGCGCGCTGGCGGCGGCGAACGTGATCGCGGTGTGACGTGGGGCCATGGCGCTGTGTCTCCCGGGGCAGGGCTGGCGCGGATCGACGCGGTCGACCGCCCGCTATTCAGACTGATACAGTGTGCACGCGCCGGCGTCAGGACCAGCCGCGGGCGGCTTCAGGCGCGTGATGCGCCCCAACGCGGAGGTGTCGCGGTGTCCAGCTCAGATCAGCCTGCCGAATCACCGGATGACGCAGCACCCTCGGAATCCCCTGAGGGCTTCGGTCGATTCCTGGCGCGCCTGTTTCGCGTGATGCTGCGACCGACCCGCTTCTGGGTCGATCTGCGCCAGAGCGGGCCGCCGCCCTTGAGCGCTGTCCTCTGGCCCCACCTGGTGTTGCTCATCCTCGTGCGCTCAGGCGCCGATTTTGTGGGCGGCGTGCTGGATCCGACCGTCGATCTAGCGGGCGCCATCACGAAAGCCCTCGGCGCGTTGATCGGCTGGATCCTGCTGCCCGTCAGCCTCGCCTTCGTCGGCAGCGTCATCGGCGGGACGGGGGGCGGCACCACCTCGTTTCGCCGCTCCCTGGCCTTCGCCGGCTATGGCCTGACGCCGCTCTTCATCGCCGGCAGCCTCGCGGTCATCCCCGTCCCCTTGGTGGCGCAGGCCGCCGAGATGCTCGCGATGCCCTACACCTTCTACGTGTTGGCGGTCGGCGTGCAGCCGATGCTCGGCGTGGAGCAGGGACGCCTCGCCGGCGCGGTCGGCCTGGTCAACGGCGCCGTGGTGCTGATCTGGTCCGCCCTCTCGCTGCTGTCGTACTGGCTGCTCCACGCGGCCTTCACGGCGGCTCCGGCGGCGGCGCCGGCAGTGAGCGGCCTACTTCTCCTCGTCCCAGCCTGAGCGCTCGAAGCCGGGCAGCTTCGGCCCGTCGCGCTCCTCTTCGGCCGCCACGACCTTCGCGGTTGCCTTGGCCAGGAAGTCGTGACCGATGACATATTGGCCGATGTGGCTGCCCTCGTAGTCGAGCTTCGGGTTGCCGGACCCCATCGAGATATTCCAGAGGGCGACGCTCACGACGAAGGCGAACGCGACCCCCGCCACGGCCCCGACGGCGAACCCGATGAAGCGGTCCGCTTGCCCGCGATCGTCGGCGTCGCTGATGTCGGCGGTGAAGCGGCCGACGGCCAGCCACACGACCACGAAGGTGACCAGGAACACGCCCAAGAAGGCCATGCCCACCGCGGTCTCCGGTGCGGTGCCGGTGGTCATCCGCATCGCGAAGCCCGCCACCGGGCCCGCCGCGGCCCACGCGACGAACGCGCCGGCGACGATGGGCACGATGCGGCTGCCTTGCTTGATGACACCGACCTGCCAGCCCACGACGGCCCAGAGCAGCGCGATGGCGGCGGTCGCGATATCGAGCATCATACGGTTTCTCCTGAGCGCCGCCCTCGGCAGCGCCTTGTGGTCAGGTCCCCTCGCCGTGGCGCCCTTCGTGGCTCACGGCGCCCGAGATCAGATCGATCGTCATCCCCTCGGCGGCCACCAGCGATCCGGGCTGCACCGCGTTCAGATCGGCGGCGACGCGGTCCATGAACTCGTCGTCGTGGCCAGGCTCGTGATGAAAGGCGATGAAGCGCCCCACGGCGGCCGCCTTCGCGATCGCCAGGCCCTCGCGCCACGTGCTGTGGCCCCAGCCTCGGTGGCTCTCGTACTCGTCACCGTCCATGTAGGCGGCGTCGTAGCTCATGAAGTCCGCGCCCGCGGCCAGGGCGATGAGCTCGTCCGGCGGCACCGCGCTGTGCTCGAAATCCGAGGCGTGGACGTAGCTCTTTCCCGCGTGGTCGATGCGAATGCCCATCGAACCGCCCGGGTGGTCCAGCGGACAGGTGCTGATGCGCACGCCCCCGATCTCGAACGTGCCCGACCGCTCCACCGTCTTGAACTCCAGCTTCGCGGCGACGTTGGCCAGCCCCACCGGAAACGACGGGTAGGACATCTGCGACTCGAGCGCCGCCTGCGTCGAGGACTCCGGAGGCGTGGCGCTGTAGATGTCCAGCTCGGTCCGCGTCTCGTAGATGGGGCCGAAGAACGGGAAGCCCTGGACGTGGTCCAGATGCAGGTGGCTGAGCAAGAGCGCGATGCGCAGCGTGCCGGTGGGATAGTCGCGCATGAGGCGACGGCCGAAGCGACGCGCGCCGGTGCCGGCGTCGATCATCAGCACCACGTCGTCGCAGCGCACCTCGACGCACGAGGTGTTGCCCCCATAGCGCACCGTCTCCGGGCCGGGCGTGGGAATGCTCCCTCGAACCCCCCAGAATCGTACGAGGAAGCGCTGTTCTCCGTCCGGCATTCGCTGTCGTCCCTCGAAGGAATCGCGCGTTGAGAGTATAGCTGGCGGCTCCTACAATGGAAGCCGACGCAGGGGAAGCCGACGCAGGGTGCCGGTCGGTGGCGCGGCGACGACCGGATCGAGGTGTGAATGGGCAGGCTGACGCGGGGTTGGGTGTGGGCCGCGTGGGTGGTGGGCGCCCTGGGGCTCTCCGCGGGTTGCGCGGGGAGCTGTGCCGGGCCGGCTCATGATGTGCCCAACGCGGGAGACGCGAAAGAAAGCGCGGCGGCGAAGCCCGCTGGGCCCGCTTGGCGCCCCGGCTACGCGCGGCCGAAGGTGTTCGACGTCCACACGCACATCATGCCGTCGGGCCTTGAACGGATGAGCGAGATCATGCGCGACAACGGCTTGGCCATCGCGGTGAACCTCTCGGGCGGATCCTTTGGACGCGGCCTGGAGATCAGCGAGGCGATGGCCCAGCGGCTGCCCGGGCTCATCAACTTCTACACCCCCAACTGGCGAGCCGCGGGCGTGCCGGACTTCGGCAAGCGCGAGGCGGCCGCGCTTCAGCTCGCGGTCAAGGAGCACGGGTTTCGCGGTCTCAAGATCGCGAAAGTATTGGGGATTGGGCTCCATGACGCCGACGGACAGCGCGTCCCCATCGACTGGCCTGAGCTGGACCCCTTGTGGGACAAGGCCGGCGAGCTGGGCGTCCCCGTGGCGATTCACACCGGCGATCCCAAGGCCTTTTGGGACCCGGTGACCCCGGCCAACGAGCGCTACGACGAGCTGTCGGTGCATCCGGGCTGGTCTTACGCCGATGGCAGCATCCCCCCGCGAGCGGAGCTTCTGGCCGAGCGCGATCGCATGGTCTCCAAGCACCCGAACACGACCTTCATCTGCGTGCATTTCGGTAGCAATTCCGAAGATCTCGCCTACGTCGACAGGCTGCTGGACGCCCACCCGAACGTCGTCATCGACACCGCCGCGCGCCTGGGCGAGATCGGGCGGCACCCGCCCGCGCAGACGCGCGCGTTCTTCATCAAGCACCGAAAGCGCATCCTCTTCGGCACCGATCTCGGGCTGTCTTCTCAGGGCATCATGCTGGGCTCGACCGGCGCCGACGAGCCGACCATGGCCGACGTCAAACCCTTCTACGACGCGCACTGGCGCTTCTTCGAGGGGAGTGAGCGCGGCATCCCTCACCCGACGCCCATCCAGGGCCGCTGGACCATCGACGCCATCGACCTGCCCGACGACGTGCTCGACGACGTCTACTTCGGAAACGCGGCGAGGCTATTGAAGATCAGCCCGTAACCGCCTCGGTTTTCGTGTCGGCGACCACCATGGTCCCGACGCCCTTGTCGGTCAGCAGCTCGATGAGCGGCGCGTGCATGACGCGGCCGTCGGCGACGGTGACGAGGGCCACGCCCGCGTCGACGGCGGCGAGGCAGGCCTCGGCCTTGGGGATCATGCCGCCGCTGACCGTGCCGTCGACCATCCACGCGCGCAGCTCGGCGGCGCTGACCTCGGAGCGGACGACGCCGTCGGGGCCGCGGATGCCGTCGACGTCGGTGAGGAAGATCAGCTTGTCGGCGCGAAGCTCTGAGGCGACAGCGGTCGCGACCGCGTCGGCGTTGACGTTGAGCGACGCCATGCGGTCGTCGACGGCCACCGGCGCGATGACGGGGATGAGGCGCGCCTTGAGCACGGCGAAGATCAGCCGCGCGTCCACCGACGTCATGTCGCCGACACGCCCGAGATCCACCTCGTGGCCGCTCTCTCGCGAGCGGTGCCGGCGAGGCGTGGCGCGCAACCAGCCGCCGCCGTCGTGGCCGCTGAGCGAGATGGCCCGGCCGCCGCGGCGACCGATGTCTGCGACGATATCCCTTGAGATTCCGCCCACTTGCACGAGCTGCGCCACGCGCATCGTCTCCTCGTCGGTCACGCGCAGGCCGTCGACGAAGCGCGGCTCGATCCCGAGCTTGCGCCCCATCTCCGACACCGCGTTGCCGCCGCCGTGGACCAGCACCACCTTCACGCCGACCGCGCGCAGCAGCACGAGATCCTGGGTGACCGCGGCGGACAGCTCCGGCGAGGTCATGGCGGCCCCGCCGTACTTGATGACCACGGTGCGGCCGGCCCAGCGCTGGACGTGGGGGAGGGCTTCGACGAGGGCGCTTACGTGCATGACTGCTAAACCTGGGAGCGAGGCCGGCTAGCTGCGGTAGTCGGCGTTGATGCGGATGTATCCGGGGGTGAGGTCGCAGCCCCAGGCCTCGCCGAGGCCGGGGCCGGGGAGGCGGGCGTGGACGGTGACGTCGGGCGCGGACAGGGCCGCGCGGGCGGTCGCCTCGTCGAAGGGCAGCGGGCGGCCGGCGCGCAGGACGGGGACGCCGGCGAAGTCGAGGTCCAGGGCGTCCAGGCCGGCCACGCCTGCTTTCCCGAAGGCGCCGACCACGCGGCCCCAGTTGGCGTCGCGGCCGTAGATGGCGGTCTTGACCAGCGGCGAGACTCAGAAGGCTCGGGAGGCGTCCCGTGCGGCGTCGTCTGACTCGGTGCCCTCGACCAGGACGAGCAGCAGGTGGTCAGCGCCCTCGCCGTCCCGGGCGATCATGCGGGCCAGCTCGCGGCAGACGGCGTGGAGTGCCGAGGCGAGGGCTGCGCGTCCGGGGCTGCCGGGGCGGGCGTCGGGGCCCTGGCCGGTGGCCTGCACGATGAGGGTGTCGCTGGTGGAGGTGTCGCCGTCGACGGTCACGCAGTTGAAGGTGCGGTCGGCGATCTCGCTGATGAGCGCTTGCAGATCGGGGCCGTCGACCTTGGCGTCGGTGGCGACGAAGGCCAGCATCGTGCCCATGTTGGGGTGGATCATGCCCGAGCCCTTGGCGAAGCCGGCCACGCTGATGCCGCCGGCCCGGGCGGCCGCCTCCTTGGGGACCAGATCGGTGGTCATGATGGCGCGGGCGGCGCGGCCGCCGGTGGCGTCCAGGGAGCTGGCGGCGCGCTCGACGCCCGGCAAGAGGCGGTCCAAGGGCAGCGGGACGCCGATGACGCCGGTGGAGCAGACCAAGATGGCGTCGGGGGTGGTGTGGAGGGCGCGGGCGGCGGTCTCGGCGGTGCGGCGGACGGCGAGCTCTCCGTCGGGGCCGGTGGCGGCGTTGGAGTTGCCGGCGTTGATGACGACGGCGTGGCAGGGGCCGGGGACGCGCGCGCGGGTCCAGCGGCAGGGGGCGGAGGCGGCCGAGGAGCGGG
>CAZNZH010000236.1:0-8021 GCA_964577445.1 uncultured Myxococcales bacterium | reverse complement strand
GACGCGGGCGACGATGACGCGGGCGACGACAATCCGCGCGACGATGACGACGACGATGGTCTATGAGGCGCGGCAGGTGGCGATGAGCCGCCGCGTGGCCCTCAAGCTCATCCACGCCCACGTCGTGTCATCCCAGGCGGGCGTTGAGCGTTTTGAGCGTGAGATGCAGGCGACCGCGCGCATCCGCCACCCGAACACCATCCAGGTCTACGACTACGGCCAGACCGAGGACGGGCGCCTGTACCTGGCGATGGAGTTCCTCGAGGGCAAGGCGCTCGCCGAGGTCATCCGCGACGAGGGGCCCCTGGCCTTCGAGCGCGTGGTCCACATCGGGACCCAGATCGCCCGCGCGCTGCACGCCGCGCAGAGCGAAGGCATCGTCCATCGCGACCTGAAGCCCGACAACATCATGCTCATCGACCGCTACGGTGAGCGCGACCAGTTGCAGGTGCTGGATTTCGGCATCGCGCACTTCCTCGACAGCTCGCACACGCAGCTCACCACCGACGGCGCGATCATCGGCACCCCGGCGTACATGGCGCCCGAGCAGGCCAAGGGCGTCGGCGTCGACGCGCGCACGGACCTCTACGCCCTCGGCGTCGTGCTCTACGAGATGGTCACCGGCTCAGCACCCTTCCGCGGCCCGACGACGGTCAGCGTGCTGGTGATGCACGTTCAGGTCCCGCCGCGGCCGCCGTCGGAGCTGGTCGAGGTCCCGGAGGCCCTCGAGACCCTCATCTTGGAGCTGCTCGCCAAGTCGCCCGCGGACCGCCCCCCCAACGCCGCCGCGGTCATCGAACGCCTGCGCGCGATGGCGCCCGAGGCGGCCGGCGTCACGGGTCCCCGACGGCCCGGGCCGGGCTACGGCGCGCCTTCGGGCCCGGTCCTCGGCGCGGGCTCCCAGGTCGCTTCGCCGGACCGGGGCGCGCTGTCGCCCGCGGCCGGCGCGCCCCCGAAGGCCAGCGTGTCGGGGAGCGACGCCGTCAGCAGCGGCCACGGCGTCTGGGTCGCGATGGCCCTCATCGTGGGCGGCGTGCTCATGGTGGCCGGCCTCATCGGCGTCGTCGTGTGGCTCGCCTTCGGCGGCGGCCCCGTCGCGGATTCGCCAGACGCCGTCACGCAGATCGGCGATGCCGCGGGCGCGCTCCTCGAGGTGTCGCCCCCTCCGGCGGACGGCGCCCCTGGTGGGTCCGGGCCAGCGCCCGCGGCCCCGCCGGCCGCCGACGCGACCGAGGAGCGCCCGCCCGAGATCCCCAAGGCGACCGCCGAAGCCCGAGCGGCGCTGGACGCGCTCTACGCCGCCACCGGCGACCCGCCCCCGCCGGTGGCCTGCCGCTCCCGCGAGGCACCCGCGGTGGCCCGCTTGGCCGCGGTGGCGACGCTGCTGCGCGAGGGGGTCGTCGGCGGCGGGCGCGCCGAGGATCAACGCGCGCTGGCCTTGCTCGAGGAGGGCGTGTCGGAGGCCGCGGCGGCGCAACCCGGAGCCCCGGGCGGCGCGGAGTTACAGGCGCAGCTCGCCCGAGCGCGGCTGCTCGCGGGCGCGGACACGGCCAAGGCGCTCGAGGCCGCCCGCGCGGCCGAGGAGGCATGCCCTGACTGGGCCTGGCCCAAAAACCTCTTGGGGAACGCGCTCCAGCTCACGCGCGATCTCCCCGCCGCCAGCGAGGCGTACGCGCGCGCCCTGGCCGCGTGGCCGCCCTACGCCGCGCCCCGGTTCAACGTGGGGCTGCTGGCGATGCGCGCCGGTGACCACGAGGCCGCCGTGGCCGCGTTCACCGGCCTGCTCGCGCGTGACCCCGAGCACCCGAACGCGCACCTGGCCCGCGCGCAGGCGAATCTGGCCCGCAAGGAGCCCGAGGCGGCCATGGAGGATCTGGACGCGGTCATCGCGCGCAGCCCGACAAATGGCGGCGCCTGGGCTTTGCGCGGGCAGGCTCTGCGCCTGCTGGGTCGAGGCGCCGAGGCCGCCGAGGCCTTCTGCCGCGCGGTCGAGCTGGGCGAGGAGAGCGCGAAGAGCCTGTGCCCCTGAGCTTCGGAGCGCGCTGAGCCTACTGCATCAGCCGGTCGAGGGCCGCGGACGCCAGTCGAAAGTCCGGCTGCTCAGCGACCACCGCCTCGAGCTCTCGCTTCGCCTTGGCCACGTCGCCCTTGTCCTTGGCGTCCAGCGCCCGCGAGTAGCGAACCGCGGTCTTGGTCGCCAGATCCTTGGGCGCCTTGGGCCGCCGCGCGGCGACGGCGCGGCGGGCCTCCTCAGGCTGCGGCGCGACGTCGGCCTGGGTCGCCAGCGTCTCGCCGACGCTGGCGCCGAGCTTCTGCTCGAGCTTCAGAAAATCCCCGGGCTCTCCGTGCACCCCAAAGCTGCGAATCACCCGGCCGGTCTCGACCTCGACGACCCGCGCGTCCGCGCGCAGCGTGCCCAGCAGCTCGAAGTACGACCCCAGCACCAGATACTTCGCGCCGAGCAGCTTGCCGATCTTCGCCGCGGTGCGCTGGTCGACCTTTCGGCTCTCTTGAAGCTCCAGCTCGGCCAGCACCTCCTCCAGGCGCTCGCGCTCGACCACTCGGATGCCCGCCAACCCGGACAGGTCGCTGACCAGCATCTGCGCCAAGCCCTTGCGCAGCACCGCCATCTCCTCGCTGTCGCCAGCGTAATCGAAGTAGAGCACGGCCACCGTGGGCCCCTCGGGCGTCGTCGCCTCCGCCGCCGGCGCGGTCGCGGGCCGGGTCACGACCGGTGCGGCAGGCGGCTCGGTGGGCTCCGGCGCCGGCTCGGCGGCGAGGGTCGAGGCCGCCAGCGCCGTCGCGAGGCAAGCGGAGATCAGCGCGGCGCGGCGGGCAAAAGGCGACATGACGACCTCGACGGTGGGGTGCTCAGCCTAGCATTGATGCGGTGCCGCGCAATGTCGCCGCGACCGCCAGATTGACGGCGGGCCGGCGTCTCTGGGATACCCCCACCCATGGACGGGTCACCGGATGGATGCGCGGACGGACGGGGGGCGCGACGTGTCCCCCGGCACCGGCGCCGTGGCGCGCGCAGCTCGGCGGCGCGTCGATGATCGGCCCGTGGATCAAGCGCATTCGGGACGCGTGCTCGGCGGCGGGCTTCGACCTGGTGGCGCCCGTGCCCGTGGGGCTCTACAACGACGCGGTCGAGGCGCAGTTCCGGCTGCCGGACTTCGGCTCGCCCCATAGCCTCGCGGTGGTCATCGGCAACACCAGCCGGCTATGGACGATGCTGCAGGCGGCGCTCGCCCGCGACCCCACGCTGTCTGCGGGCGGTCATCCGGTGGACGCCTACGTCACGCGGAGCATCGGCGACATCGTCGCCACCTTGCCTATCCCGGCCGAGGTGCGCTTCGCCCATGAGCCGCCCCCTCGGCGCGTGGCGATGCAGCGCCTGGCGCACGTCTCTGGGATGGCGCACCTGGGGCCGGCGCTGCTGAGCATCCACCTGACCCACGGGCCGTGGATCTCGCTGCGCGCGGTGATCGTGCTGAATTTGGACGCCGAGGGGTTTCAGCCCGAGCGCTCTCCCGACCTGTGCGCCGCGTGCCTCAAGCCGTGTCTGGTGGCGCTGGACAAGGCGCGGGCGCTCGCTTCGGAGCCGCTCGACCCCGAAAAAGGGCTGCCGCACTGGGAAGACTGGCTGGCCGTGCGCGACGCCTGCCCGGTCGGGCGCCATTTCCGCTATCCGGACGGGCAGATCCGTTATCACTACGCCCGCGACCCCGAGGCGCTGGGGCGCCGCCACTGAACGCCGCGGGCGAACCGAGGGCGGATCAGCGCCGGGTCGGCCTGCGGGCGATCTTCGCCTTGTAGACGCGGGCGAGGATGCGCGCGACCTCCTGGAAGTGCGCGTCGGGCACGGGCTGGCCGACCTTGCAGCGGCGCCACAACGTCCGGGCGAGGCTGCGTTGCTCGACGATGGGCACGCCGTGGCGACGGGCGAGGCGCCGTATGTGCAGCGCGAGATCGTCTGCACCCCGCGCCGTGACGCGCGGAGCTTTGTCTTTTCCAGGCTGATATCGCAGCGCAATGGAGAAGTGGGTCGGGTTGGTCACAATGACGTCCGCGAGCGGCACCTCTTTCATGATGCGGTTGAGCGACAGCTCGCGGTGCATCTGGCGCCGCCGCTGCTTGTAGGCCGGCTTGCCCTCGGCCTGCTCCATGTCGCGGATGAACTCCTCGCGGGTCATCTTGAGCTGCTGCATGTATTGGCTGCGTTGGTAGGTGTAGTCGACGATCGCGAGGACGGTCAGCACCAGCGTCGTGGCGAAGAGCATGGCCCACAGATTGTCGCGCAAAAACGCCTCGGAGGTGGCGAGGGAGGCGGCGGCCAGGGCGGTCATCTCGCGGAGATCGGCCAGGAAGATCCCGCCGATGACCAGCCCGGCCATGGTCAGCTTCGCCGTGGCCAGCCCGGCGCGGCTGGCGAACTTCTTGGGCGACAGCGTGTCGGCCAGGCGCTGCATCGGGTTGATGCGGTCGAGCTTGAAGCCGATGGCCTCGGGCGCCCAGTTGAAGCCGGTCTGGGCGAACCCGGCGGCGATGGCGGCGACGGCCATGAGGAGGCTGATCTGGAGGACCGGCGGGCCCATGATGTGGAACATGGCGGCGAAGGTGTCGGCGATGGTGGGCGGGGCGCCGTCGGTGCCAGCGCTGTGCTCGATGGCCCAGCGCGTGCCCTCGAGCAGCCCGCCGATGGCCGCGCCGCCGAGCAGCGAGAAGGCCAGCAGCGCCATCAAGAGCTGCGCGGCGCTGCCCACGTCGCGGCTCTGGGCGACGCGACCTTGACGCCGGTATTCCTCGACCCGTTGCGGGGAGGGGTCGAATACCTTGTCTTCTGGGCTAGAGCTGTCGTCGGCCATGGCCGCTGGCTGGTCCTACGCGGTGCGCGCCGCGGGGAGGCGCGAGGTTGAGCCTCAGCTCCCTGCAAGAAGGGCGCCGCAGGCCGTCAGCGTGAGCCGGCCATGTCGAGCATCTGGCGAGGCAGGGCCTGCACCATATGGTCCATGTGGAAGACCAGGGCGTCGCCCATCATGCCCATGGAGAGGAGGCCGGCGATGAGCATGGCGCCGACCCCGATGGCGAAGAGGTTGGCGGCCGGGACGACGCGGGTGACGAAGGCCATGGCGATGTTGAGCACCAGCGTGGCGATGACGACCGGGGCGGCCAGCGACAGCGCGGTGAGGGCGAGGCCTCCGAGCAGCGTGGCGAGGGTCGCGGCGGTGGGCAGGGCCATCACCAGCTCGCCCGGTGGGACGTGCTGCAGGTGCTGAAAGACCGTCAAGAGCATGACGTTCGGGCCGCCGACGACGACGAAGATGAGGGCCGCCACGATGCGCAGCAGGCCGCCGAGGGCGAGGCTCTCGTTGCCGGAGGTGGGGTCGACGAAGACGTTGAAGCTGAGGCCCATGCTGAGCGCGGCGATCGAGCCCGCCGTCTCGACCGCGGTCAGGATGAGCGAGAGCGCAAACCCCATGGCGATGCCGAGGAGCACCTCGCGGCCGACCAGCAGCACGAGCAACAGGAGCGAGTCGGGCGGCGCGATGAGCAGGCCACCCAGCCCGAGATCCAGCACGACCGCGGTCACCAGCGCGAAGCTCACCCGGACGCGCATCGGCGCTTGGTTTTCGCCCAGCCCGGGGGTCCACCAGACGGCGCCGAGCACGCGTATCATGATGAGCAGCGCGCCGAAGACGTAGCCGACCAGCAGATCCGACGTGAGGAAGGCGGCCATTATAAGGTCAGGAGAGCCGCTCGACCCGCTCGGACGGGCTGACGACGTCGGTCAGCCGCACGCCGAACTTGTCGTTGACCACCACGGCCTCGCCGCGCGCGACCAGCTTGTCGTTGACCCGCACGTCCAGCGGCTCGCCGGCGACCTTGTCGAGCTCGATGACCGAGCCCTTGACCAGCGCCAGCAGCTCGCCGATGCGCATCTTGCGCCGGCCGAGCTCGACCGTGACCTGCAGCGGCACGTCCAGCAGGATCTGCATCGCCCGCGGCTCCATGCCGCGCCCCTGGTCTTTCGCGTCGTCACTCATCGGTCCACCTCCGCGCCGGCACGCTTGGTGCCATGCAGCTCGTCTTGGGTTCCTGTCAGCGTGACGGCCATGTTGCCCTGGCGCACCGCGGCGATCCCGGCGTACTTCGCCACCCCCTCGATGAGCACGTCGAGAGCGGCCTCAGGATCTCGGTCGAGTCTAACAATATCACCTACTTCGAGGCGCAGCAGGTCGCGCACGGTCATCTCCGCGCGGCCCAACACCGCGGTGATGGTCACGTCCACCTCGTCGAGGCGGTCGCGGATCGACTCGCTCCAGCCGGCGTCGGCGGGGCTCGGGTTCGTCACCGCGGTGCGGGAGAGGCGCTTCTCGAAGGGCTTGAGAGCGGCCATGGGCACGATGAAGCGCACATCGCCGCGCACCTCGCCCCAGGTGACGTCGACGCGGAGCTCCACCACGCGCTCCGAGGGGCTGAAGATCGCCGCGTGGCGAGGATCCATCTCGGCGCGCACCATCCGAATGCCCAGCGGCACGATGTCCGCCCACGCCGCGCGCAGGCTGTGATTCACGAGGCCCAGCAGGTGGCGGATGAGGTGGCGTTCGGTGGGCGTGAAGCTGCGGCCGACGAGCTGGTCGGGCACCTCGTGCTCGGTCCCGGAGCCGCCCATGAGCAGGTCAAAGAAGAGCTGCAGCAGGTTGGGGGCGAAGACGAGCAGGCCCGTGCTGGACATGCCCTCGACCTCGAGCACGACGATGCTGCATGGGGTCGGGAGGGAGGCGTAGACCTCCGAGAAGTTCAAGATATCCGGGCGTGTCGGCACGAAGGACGCGTGCTGGCGCATCGCGCGCTGGAGCGTCCCACCGAGGTGTAGCGCGAACGCCTCGTGGACGAGGTCCAGCGCCGGATAGTCGTGGCGCTGATTGGATGAGCCACCCACGAGATCATAGCGGAGCACGACGTTGTCGTCGTCCGCGCGCACGTCTGAGGATCCTCGCGTCGCGCGCGTGCTGCCCGAGAACGCTTCGCTGAGCGCGGTCAGCTCTTCGGGCGTCAGCAGCTCGTCACTGGATCCCATGTGTCTCCCGGCCCATCCGTCTCCTCGCGGTTCTGCGGCGGCGCGCGGCTTCCCCGCAGCGCGGCCCTCCATGACCAAGCAAACGATGACCAAGCAAACGACGTGCCAACGGTGCTCAGGGGCGGCCTCGCGGTCAACCCTCCGCCCGGATCGGCTTGCGCTTGAGCTTCTCCACTAAAGTGGTCCGGTTCAGGCCGAGCAGGGTCGCCGCCTGGGACTTGTTCCCGTCGGAGCGTCGCAGCGCCTGGCGTATCAGATCATTCTCGAGATCATCGATGGTCGCTCGCAGATCGAGGCCGTCGGCCGGCAGCTCGAGGCGCTCGGCGGAGCGCGCCTCGGGCACCCGGCCGCGCAGTCGCGCCAAGACGTCCTCTGCGGCGATGCGGTCGCGCTGCGCCAGCGCGATGACGCCCTGCATGAGATTTTCCAGCTCGCGGACGTTGCCCGGCCACTCGTAGCGTTCGAGGATCGCGATGGCGTCCCGGGTGATCTCGACGAGCTCGGGGCGACGCACAGGCGCATACAGGGTGAAGAAGTGTCGCGCGAGCACCGCGATGTCCATGGGCCGCTCGCGCAGCGGGGGCACCTCAAGACGCACCACGTCGATTCGGAAGAGCAGATCTTGGCGGAAGGTCCCGGCGGCGACGGCGTCTTCGAGGTTCCGGTTGGTCGCCGTGACCAGGCGGAACGTGGCCTTCTTGGCAGCGCTGGCGCCGACCGGCACGAACTCCATCTCCTGGAGGACGCGCAGCATCTTCGCCTGAAGCGACATCGGCATCTCGCCGATCTCGTCGAGGAAGAGCGTGCCCCCGTTTGCGGCCTCCAGGCGCCCCGCGCGCGCTCGGTCCGCGCCGGTGAACGCCCCGCGCACATGTCCGAAGAGCTCGCTCTCGAGCAGCGCCTCGGGGATGGCCGCGCAGTTGATCGGCACGAAGGG
>CAZNZH010000235.1:0-8035 GCA_964577445.1 uncultured Myxococcales bacterium | reverse complement strand
GAGCTCTTTGTTGGGGGCTGGTGACTTGGGTCCGGTTGTCGGAGCCCCGAATCGCCGCGAAGGCGGAAAACGCAAGCCGACCCTCACACGGAAATGCTAGCAGTCGCTTCGGAGGGTGGTCAAGGAGGGTCGCGGCCAGTACGTTTCCCGGACCGTGGCCCGCTGGTCCGGGCCGGGCACTGGAGGGCGGTTCCGGTTGGGAATAGACTCCGATACGCGCGAGATCATTGCGGTCGTCGGCACCGCCGGGCACGTCGACCACGGCAAGACGACCCTGGTCCGCGAGCTCACGGGGATCGACACCGACCGCCTGAGCGAAGAGCAGGCCCGCGGGATCTCGATTCAGTTGGGGTTTGCGTGGCTGGACCTCCCGCTCGGGCGAGTCGCGGTCGTCGACGTGCCGGGCCACGAGCGGTTCGTGCGCGAGATGATCGCGGGTGCGGCCGGCGTCGACCTGGTCCTCCTCGTCATCGCGGCTGACGAGGGCGTCATGCCCCAGACCCGCGAACACCTCGATATTTGCTCGCTGCTTGGCGTGCGCGCCGGCGCCGTCGTGCTCACCAAGGTCGACCTGGTCGATGAGGAGTGGCTCGAGCTGGTGCGCGACGACGTGGCCGAGGCGGTCCGCGGCACCTTCCTTGAGGGCGCCCCGATGCTCCGGCACGCCGCGGGCGACGCAAGGGGACCGGAGGCCGTGCGCGCGTACCTCCGCGCGGAGCTCGCGCGCCCGCGGCCCAGGCGCGACGCGGACCGCCCCTTCAAGATGTCGCTCGATCGTGTGTTCACCATGCGCGGGTTCGGGACCGTGGCGACGGGCACCACGGCCGCCGGGACGCTGGAGTCGGGGGACTCCGTCGTCGTCCTGCCCAGCGGCGCCAGCGGCCGGGTTCGCGGCATCCAGGTCCACCACGCCGCCGTCGATCGCGTGGGACCCGGCCAGCGGGCGGCCGTGAACCTCCAGGGGATCGATCACCACGGCATCGGCCGCGGTGAGGTGCTCGCGCGGCCGGGCGAGCTCGCGGTGGCGTCCATGTTCTACGCGACCCTGGCCGTCCCCGCGGGGCTAGGGGCGGCGATCACCGACGGCGCGCGCGTGCTCGTCCACGCTGGGACCGCCCAGGCGGAGGGCACGCTGGCGCTCATCGGCCGGCGCGAGCTGGGGGCCGGGGAGTCCGCTCCGGCCCAGGTGCGGCTGGACGGCCCCATGCCCTTTTTGCCCGGCGAGGCCTTCGTGGCCCGCGGGTTTTCGGCCCTGCCCGGCCACGGGCACACGGTCGCGGGCGGGCGGCTGTGGACCGTCGCGGCGCGGCGCCACCGCCGTCGCCACGCCGCCGAAGACGCGGCCCTCATCGCGGCCCTGGCGAGCTCGGACGCCCCGCGCATGCTCGACGCGCTCGTCGCCCACGCCGGCCAGGCCGGGGTGGGTGCTCAGGCCTTGCCGCGCCTGCTCCCGTTGACGCGCGGCCAGATCGACGCGGCGCTGGCCTCTCTGCTGGCATCCGAGCGCCTCACCCTCGCGGGCGAGCTCTTGCTGCACCGCGACGTCATCGCCGCGCTGGGCATGGAGTTGCTGCAGGCGCTGAAGGCGCATCACGCGGCCCGCCCCGCGCTGCACGGCCTGACGGCCGAGGAGCTGCGGACCCGTGTCGGCCAGGGACTGACGGCGGAGCTGACTCAGGCGGTCCTCTCCGCCCTTGAGCGCGAGCAGCGCGTGGAGCGGCGGGGCGACCTCATCGCGGCGGCGGGCTTTGAGCCGAGGCTCAGCAGCACCCAGGACGCCGCCTGCGCCACCGTCCATGCCGCCCTGGCGGCGGGCGCGCTCACCCCGCCGCGCTTACAGGACCTCCCTGAGCTGACCGGCCTCGCGGCCCCAGCCGTTCAGGAGGCCATCGATCTGCTCGTGCTCGGCGGCGGCGTCACCCGCGTCTCCAAGGAGCTCTTCTACGACGCGGCCGCGCTGTCCCGGCTTGAGGCGGCCCTGGTCGCCTACCTCACGGAGCACCCGACCATCGACACCGGCGCCTTCAAAGAGCTCACCGGCGCCAGCCGCAAGTGGACGATCCCGCTCGGCGAGTACTTCGATCGCGTCCGCGTCACGCTGCGCGTCGGGGACCTCCGCCGCCTGCGCGTGACGGCTTCGGCCTGGCGAATGAGCGAGCCGACCGCGGAAGCGCCTGCGCACAACCGCCCGATCACGCCGCCGCGATCGCGTGCCACTCGTCCCAGGCGCCGTTGTCCTTCTTGAGGCGGTAGCAGACCGGGTTGAACCCGCGGTGCTCCAACTGCGCGCGAAACCGCTCGATGACGCCGTCCATGTCGTCCGCGTCGCGGATGATGAACTGGATCATGTAGTGCATCGGGTCGAAGCACTCCGTCTCGGCGTACAGGCGCACTTTATTGCGCTCCTTACGCTCGTAGACGGTGACCTGGAAGACGACCGTCCTGCCCAGCTTGCTCGCCTCGAGCTGGAACCGGCTGTACTCAGTGATCGAGGCCAACGGAATCCATTGTAGTTCGAGGGGTTGCGCGTCGGAGGCTCAGTCTGGCCATGATAGACCGGCGAAAAGGCGTGTCAACCCACCCCCGGCGCCCGCAGCGGCGATGACGCCGTCGTGGTCCCGCTCTCGCCGCAGAGCCAACGGTAGAGCGTCGAACGGCTGATTCCCAAGCTGCGTGCCGCTTCGGAGCGGTTGTCGCCACACGCACTGATCGCGGCGCGAGCGCGGGCCGCTTGGTCAGCCACCACGCACTCCGGCGCTTGCTCGCCGGCTCGCCCGAGCGCCGACGCGCGCCCCGAGACCCGCGCGCGCTGCGCACGATTCGCCAGCTCGCGGACGTTTCCCGACCACCGCTCGGCCCGCATCCGCGCGAGCTGCGCGGGCGCAGGCCACAGCATCCCGGCCGCCTCGCCCAAGAAGGCCTCCAAGAGCGGCCCGATGTCGTCGGGCCGGGCGCGCAGGGGCGGCAGGTCGACCCGCAGCACCCACAGCCGCTGGAGCAGGTCGAAGCGAAAGCGCCCCTCCCGAGCTTCCTGCTCGAGATCCCGCCAGGTCGCCGCGATGACTCGGACGTCGACGGCGATCGGCCCATCGCCACCCACCGGGACCACCTCGCCGGTCTCCAAGACGCGCAGCAGCTTCGCCTGCACCTCGGGGGTCAGCTCGCCGATCTCGTCGAGCAGCAGAGTCCCTCCGTGGGCGCGCTGAAACGCCCCGGGCCGCGTCCGGTCCGCCCCGGGGAAGGCTCCGCGCACGACGCCGAAGAGCTCCGCGTCGGCCAAGGTGCCCGGCAACGCGGCGCAGTTGATGGCCACCCGAGCTTTGCCCCGCCGGGGGCTGGCCTCGTGGATCGCCTGGGCCGCGACCTCCTTGCCGGTCCCCGACTCCCCCCACAGCCACACCGGCGCGTCCGACGACGCCACCTCGGCGAGCTCGCGCAGCAGGGCCAAGCTACGCGGGTCCTGCGCCATCACCCCGGCCCACCGGACCGCGTCCGGGTGGCGAGCCAGGGCGGCGCACTCGGCGACCAGCACGCGGGTCTGGCCGAGCTCGATCCACTGGCCGCTGCTCAAGCGCGCCTCGCTCACCTGCCGCCCGTCGACCCAGAGCCCGTTGGTGCTGCCCAGGTCCCGCGCGACGATGGTGGCGCCGACCCGCGTGAAGCTGGCGTGGCGCGACGAGACGTGCGGATCCGCCAGCCGGATCCTGGCTTCTCGCCCGGTGCCCGCGACCAGCACCTCGCCCTCTTCGAGCCGCCTTACGCCCCCCTCAACCACCAAGACAGGCACCGCTCTGCGCGCCACCCGCGGTCTGAAATGCCGCGTGACGACCAGCGGTTGGGTCACCCGATGTCCAATAACGATGGCCACGATCCGATCCTCCCGAACGCCGCCTGCGCTGGTGCCAAGTCACCACACGCGGCCGCGTCGACTGCACAAGGGATCTATGACGACTTTGAGCCCCCGCATTGCGCAGTTTTTTTGCGCGTCCTCGCAAGCGCAACAACCATGGGCACTAGCGCGCATTTTCTCTCAAACGCTCCCGCACGAGGTGACACCTGTGTATCCCCCTCATCGATTCTCACCCCGCGCCGCGCTCCGACTGCTGCTCTTAGTCCCGGCGCTGTTGGCCCTGACCGCCACGAGCCCCGCCTCCGCCATGACCTCGCTCATGGGCGGCACCACGCTCGGGCTCGACCAGAACTACGCGGCCCGCGCCGACGTCGGCTGGCCCGACCTGCGCCTGACCTGGGTGGTCGCCTTCACCGAGCGGCTCGACATCTCGCCGCAGTTCACCCTTCGCTACGGCCAGAACCTGCGAACCGGCGTGGTCGGCTACGAGCCGGGGATCGAGCTCCGCTGGAGCTTCTTTCAGCGCCACGCGACCAGCCTGGCCTTCTACGCCAACCCGGCGGCGCTCATCTGGGTGCCCACGGACGGCACGAAGGGCCAGGTCGGGTTTCGCATCGGCGGACCCGGCATCGTCGGCGGCTGGCAGATCGCGTCGCGCGTGGCGATGAACTACGGGCTCCGGGTCCCCGTCCGCGTGATGTTCGCGCCGGAGGTGACCTTCACGGCGCCGGTGCTGGCGGACCTGGGCTTCGAGGTCGAGGCGTGGCGCAGCGAGGAGGCGCGGGTGGCGGTGACCGGTCAGATGTCCGCCGGCCCGGAGTTCTGCGCCGGGCCCTGCCGCGACGTCGAGTTGGCCGTGGAGCTGGGCCTCGGCGCCCATGTGATCTGGTAGTGAAGCGGCGGGGGCGCTGGCACCGGCCGCGGGTCGGCCCAGCGCCTTCCGAATCGCGCCGCGCGCGTGCTATATCCCGCCGCCGAATCGACGCCGGCCCGCCGCCGGCGCAGGGAGTCGGATGAGCGAGACAGGATCGAACCCGCCGCCAGACGGCGCGGGCGACGACGCGGACGACAAGAAGGCCCAGCTCGAGGCCCTCTTCGCCGCGTGGGATGAGCGCGGGCGGGCTGAGGGCGCGGTCGACGACGAGCCCGTGGTCGATGACGAGCTGCGTCGCGCTCGGCTCGCGTGGGGCTTCGACCCGCTCCGCCTCTGGCTGACGCTCACGCTGCTGGGTGCCGCGCTCTGCGTGTGGCTGATGGCGAGCACCCGCTACGAGGTCGCGTACTGGCTACAGGGGGACACCGCCCCCATCGAGCTCGGCGACCTCGGCGAGCGCTACAAGGCCGGCGAGCGCACCCTCCCGGTGGAATCGAACCGCTACGTCCACGCCAGCGGCCTCTTCATCACCCACGAGAGCGAGGGCCTGGTCGGGCGCGGCGGCGACAGCGACGGCGAGACGCGACGCTTCTTTCTCTGCCCGCTGTTCGACATCGTGGTCCGCACGTCAAAACCCTTCCCCGACAAGCCATTCCATCGCGCGGCCAGCATCGAGGTGGACCCGGCCTGGGTCGAGCTCCTCGAGCAGAAGCGCGCCTTCCCCTACGACCTGACCGTCACCGCCGAGGTCACCGGGCGCCTCGTCCGCGGCAGTGAGGTCTCGCGCTGGCACGCCAAGCCCGTGGTCCACTTCGCCCAGGTCACCCGGCGCGACCCCCGCGAGCTCTGGCTGCTCATCGACGGCGACCGGCCCGAGAGCTACGCGCATTTCGCAGTGGTCTGGGGTGCCGCCGTGCTGGTACTGCTGAGCTCCTTCGGCCTGCTGGGCCGAGCCTGGATCCGGCGCCGCCGGGGAGCATGAGCATGGAGCAGACACCCGACGCCGCCGCGCTCGCCGCCCGCCTCGCCAGCGCCGCGCGCCAGGCCTCGCACGCGCTGGCGGCGGCGCCGACCGCGCAGAAAAACCGCGTGCTCGCGCGCCTGGCCGAGCTGCTGGTCGAGCGCGCCGGCACCCTCACAGAGGCCAACGCCCGAGATCTTCTGGCGGCCGACGCGGCCGGCATCACCGGCGCGCTCCGCGATCGCCTCTGCCTCACCCCGGCGCGCATCCAGGCCATGGCCGACGGGGTTCGCCAGATCATCGCGCTGCCCGACCCCATCGGCAGCGTCCAGAGCCTCACCCGGCGCCCGAATGGCCTCATGATCGGCCGCATGCGCATCCCGCTGGGCGTGATCTGCATCATCTATGAGTCCCGCCCCAACGTGACCGTCGACGCGGGCGCGCTGTGCCTGAAGAGCGGCAACGCCCCGATCTTGAAGGGCGGCAAAGAGGCCAGCCACTCCAACGAGGCGCTGGTGGCCTTGATGCGCGAGGCGCTGGTCGACGCGGGGCTGCCCGCGGACGCCGTGCAGGCGGTCGCGACGTCGGATCGCGCGGTCACCGACGCGCTGATTCGCTGCTCCGATGACGTCGACCTCGTCATCCCCCGCGGCGGCGAGGCGCTGATCCGCCACGTCAGCGAGCACGCGACGGTCCCGGTCATCCAGCACTACAAAGGCGTCTGCCACGTCTACCTCGACGCCGACTGCGATCTCGAGATGGCGGCGGACATCGCGTTCAACGCCAAAGTGCAGCGCCCGGGCGTCTGTAACGCCATGGAAACACTACTGATTCATCGCGACCTGGCCCCGGCCATCATCCCGCGGCTCTTCCCACGCCTGGCAGCGGCCGGCGTGACGCTGCGCGCGGACGCCCGGACCCGCGCCCTGTGGCCGTCTGCGGAGGCCGCGACCGAGGCCGACTGGGACACCGAGTACCTCGATCTGGTGCTATCGGTCCGGCTGGTCGACGATATGGACGTTGCCCTGACCCATATCGCTCGGTACGGTTCAGGACACACGGAAGCCATCGTAACCAACCGCTATTCGGCGGGGCAACGATTCATCCGCGAGGTGACCGCGAGTTGTGTCCTCATCAATGCGTCCACGCGCTTCAACGACGGGTTCGAGCTCGGCCTCGGCGCCGAGATCGGCATCAGCACCTCGCGCCTGCACGCGTATGGCCCCATGGGGCTTGAGGAATTGACCGCGCGGAAATGGATCGTCTATGGCGAGGGCCAAACCCGTGGCTGATCGGTCCGGGGCTGATCGACGCGAGGCGCTCCTCCCGACGGTCCGGGCGGTCGCCCTCGGCCCCTGTTTGCGCTGACCCTGTGAGGCCGGCTCTTAAAGCGAGCGACGGCGAGGAGAAGACACCGATTTGAATCAGGCACCGGCCGAAGGCATGGGCGACGAGACCGCGCTCCCCGAGCTCGCTTCGCGCGAGCTGGCGGAGCGCATCGCCGCGTTGGCGTGGGAGAAGAAGGCAGAGGACGTGCGGGTGCTGCGCGTCCGCGAGCTGGTGCAGTACACGGACTGGTTCGTGGTGATGAGCGCCACGTCCGACCGGCACGCCGCGGCGCTGAGCCAGCACATCGAGCGGTCGCTGCGCACCGATGAGCACGAAAAGCCCATGGCCATCGAGGGCGCCGAGCAGAACCAGTGGATCGTGATGGACTACTCCGATGTGGTGGTCCACATCTTCTACGAGCCCGTCCGCGCCTACTACGAGCTTGAGCGCCTTTGGAGCGAGGCGCCGGCGTTGAAGCTGACGCCGCCCGAGGACCGGGCCGGTGACGCGGAGCCCGCCGAGGGAGCGGCCGCCGAGGGGGCAGCCGCCGAGAGCTCCGGCCCCGGGTGATCTTCCGGCTGGTGCATCCGGGTTCGGCGGCCTCGGGACCGCTGGACGACGCCGCGAGAGCCTATCTGAAGCGCGTGAGCCGCGCGGTGCGCGCCGAGGAGGTCTTCGTGCGCGCCGAGCGCTTGGCCGACGAGCGGGCCGAGACGGTGTCGCGAGCGCTCGCCGTCGAGGGGGAGCGCATCCTGGCGTCGGTGGGTCCCCGCGACCGGCTCGTCGCCCTGAGCATCGAGGGCAGCCGGTGGTCCTCAGTCGAGCTGTCGGAGCGGTACGCCGCCTGGCTCGGCTCGGGCGCTCGCGCGGTGGTCTTCGCCTTGGGGAGCGCCCACGGCCTCGCGCCCGAGGTCGAGTCGGCCGCCAGCGAGCGCTGGTCCCTGGGCCCGCTCACCCGGCCCCACGATCTCGCGCGGGTGGTCATCTGGGAGCAGCTCTACCGGGCCGCCAGCATTCAGCG
>CAZNZH010000234.1:0-8060 GCA_964577445.1 uncultured Myxococcales bacterium | reverse complement strand
CGCTGGCGTTCATGCGTGGGAGGGAGCCCGCGACGGCGGAGGCGAGCCGCGGGCTGACCGGAAATCCGTCCCGCGCGAGGCGAATCGCGGGCGCCATGACGGCCGCCAGCGGCAGCCTCCCCCGGGCGACGTGCACCGCGATCAGCCCCTTGACCAGCCCCGGGATGGCCGCCGCGCGCGCGGACCACATGCTCTCGCCCTCGACCACCTCACCGTCACGCACGTACATGTCGCGGCTGGCGTCGCCGGGCGCGCGCTCGCGAAAATCCCAGGTCTCGGTGACGTCGCCCATGTGAAGGACCAGGAAGCCGCCGCCGCCCAGCCCCGATGACCACGGCTCGACCACGGACAGCGCGAACCCGACCGCGACGGCCGCGTCCGCCGCGGTCCCGCCCGCCGCCAACATCTCCGTCCCAGCGGCCGTGGCCAGAGGGTGCGCCGACGCGACCATCCCCCCGCCGGCGACGGCCGGCTCGCGATACGCAGCCCGCGCCCCGCGTGGGTCATAAGCGGCGGTCCACAGCGCGATGACCGCGACGAGCGCCCACCGCGTCGCGCGCAGGCGACCGAGAAGGCTGGGCGGGCGGTGGGCGGCGGACATGGCGGCACGCTTGCACGCGCTCGCCCGCTTTACAAGGGTCTCCCGCTCCTGCTATTCGCCTCCGGCAGCCCTCGGAGTATAGCCATGGCGACCATCGACATCCGGTACCCTCACGGCACTGATCCCGACGATGCGGCGGCGCGCACACGCGTGCTGGTCGAGGAGTTCACCTCCAGGCGGGCCGAGCTGATCAAGGAGACCACCTGGAGCCGCGGCGGCCGTCGCGCCGACATCTCCGGGAAGGGGTTCAAGGGGAGCTTCGACGTGACCGACCGCGAGGTCGTCGTCGCCATCGACCTCGCCTTGCTCGCGCGCCCGCTGAAGGGACGCATCGAGAGCACCTTGAACGAGAAACTCCAGAAGGAATTCTCGGCCTGATCGCGCAACGCCCGCCGCGAATCGCCGAGTCGGTCGAGGGCTCGGGGCCCGGGGGCGTCCGGGCGTGGTGGCTGGCGCTCGCGGCGGCGTCGCTGCTGGCCTGCGGTGGCTCGGGACCCGGCCTCGCGTGCCCGATCCTCGCCCCCGGCGGCACCGCGGCGCTGAAGATGGCGCAAGCTGTGGCGCCGCTCGGAGGCGGAGTCGAGCGCGCGGGCGAGCTCGCCGCCGGGGAGCTCCACGCCCTGCCCCTGTGGCTGCCCAAGGGCGCGAGCTTCGCCATCGCGGTGACCCTGGCCGGCGAACGCGCCGTCGTCCTGACCTACGGGCCGCGGGACCCGCTCGGAGCGTTCGGCACCTGCCAGAGCGTGAGCGAAGCGTCGAGCGACGGGGCTCGCGTCGAGCTCACCCTCAGCGCGGCCGACGCCGAGGAGGAGGGCGAGTACCTGGTGGTCGTCAGCGCCCGGACCGGCGCGCACTCGGGCCGATACACGGTCTCGGTGCGCTGCGTCGACGGCTGCACCCCGGCCGAGCCGACCTGCCCCACCCTGGCCGAGCGCGGATGCCCCGACGCGGCGTGCGACGGCGCCCTGACCCTGGACGCGGGCGGCTGCGCGACCTGCGAGTGCCGCACCGACCTGCCCTGCGGCCCGACCCGCACCTCGGGCCCGGGCGGCGCCTGCGTTCGCCCCGCCTGCGCCTGCCCCGAGGAGAACGCGCCCGTCTGCGGCGCTGACGGCCACTCCTACGACGGCCCCTGCCACGCGCTGTGCGCCGGCGTCAGCCCGCTGAAGGCCGGCGCCTGCGATTCCGCCTGCCCCGCGCTGGCGGATTGCGACGCGCCGTGTCTGGGATCGCGCGCCATCGACTCGGCCACCGGCTGTCCCACCTGCGCCTGCGCCCCCGCCCTCCCCCTGGCCGACGCCGACTGCGCAGCCTGCCCGGCCGAGGCTGGCCCCGTGTGCGGCACCGACGGCGTCACCTACCCCACCCGGTGTGACGCCCGCTGCGCCGGTGCCCGCATCCTCTACGCCGCCGCCTGCGTCGGGCCGTGCCTGGCCGCGCCGGCCGGGTGCGCGCTGGATTGCGAGCTCGGGCTGCGCCTGTCCGCCACCGCCGGGGGCTGCGTGGAGTGCGCCTGCGCCACTTGGCCCGCCGACGGCTGCGTCACGGACGGCAGCCCCGTTTGCGTCGACTTCTCAGCGCTCACCGCGCGCACCACCGTGGGGTCGGCCTGCCTCGCCTTGCACCTGGGCGCAACCGGCGGTGACTGGGGCCCCTGCGGCGTCGCGTGCACCACCGGCGACGACTGCGAAGCCGGGACGCGATGCCAGGGCGACGGCCTGCTCAAGGGCCGCTGCGTCGCGGCGGCACCCGCGGACTGCGGCTGCGCGGCCGTGGCCGATCCGGTCTGCGGCAGCGACGGCCTCGACTACGCGAACTCCTGCCTCGCCGCCTGCTCCGGCGCGCGCGCCGTCTCGCACGGAGCCTGCTGCGCCACCGCCACGTCCGAGGGCTGTGACGCAGGCGAACGCCGCCCCGTGGACACCCGCGGTTGCCCAAACCCCGCCTCGCCCTGCCAGCCCATCGGCGACGCCGTCGCCTGTCGCGACACCGCGCCTGGCCCCGGCGCCTGCGACCCCTCCGGCGCGCCCTTGGGGATGACCGCCTGCGCCGCCCACCGCGAGGGACGCGCCGCGTCGATAGGGTGGTGCACGCCATGAAGCTCCTCGTGGTCGCCGCGCTCGTCGGCTCGCCGCTCTTCGCCGCCTGCGACGCCTACAACGACCTCCCGCTGCAGCAACGCGAGGAGGGCGCGCTGACCGTCGAGCACGCCGCGCTCATCGCCGGCGCGTCCGGGCGGCTGCAGGTGGTGGCCGAGCTACCCGCCGACGCGCTCGGCCCCGTCGTGGTGGTCGGTTCGCCGGTCACCTCGAGCGCGGCGCTGCGGGTGGACGGCTTCTCCATCGGGCCATGCCTCGGCATGGCCCCGCCCGCCGACGCTCGCCTCCGGCTCTGCGTCGCTGCGACCGCGAGGGCCGGCCTGAGACCCCAACCGACCGCCCAGATCGGCCTCGTGGTCGAGGCCCGCGGCTCCGCCCGGCGCTTCAACGTGTCCGGCGACGTGGAGCTGCCATGAGCCGCGCGCTCTCCAAGGCGCTGCTGCTCGCGCTGATGCCGGCGCTGATGTGGCCGATGCCGGCGCGCGCCGCCGACGCCGCCGACCACCTCGACAAAGCCGCCGCCTGCCGCCGCCGCGCCAAGCCCGCCTGCGCGCTCGAGTGGGCCGAGCGCGCCGAGGCCGCCCTGACCGACGCCGACGCCCCCCTGCTTCGGCGCGAGGCGGCCCTGGTGCGCGCCGAATCCCTGGCCCTCCTCGACCGCCACGACGAGGCCGCCGCCGCCTTCACCGCCCTGCTCGCGCTCCAGCCCGATTGGCGCCCCGCCGCCGACGCCGATCCGCGCGTGCGCTCAGCCGTCGACCGCGCGCGCCGCGCCGGGCTCGCCGCCCGCCTCCCCGACCACCTGGACCCGGGCCTGCCGCCCCTCGTCGCGCCGCCGGACCCGCTGACGCTGCTGCCCGAGCCGGCCCTTTACTCGCCCAGCCGCCTCATCCACCTCGATCCGGACGCGCACACAAACCCCCGCTGGCGCCTCAGCATCGGCGCTGGCGTCGCGCTCATCAGCAAGTCGGTCAACCGCCGCTACGACGTCGGCCCCACCATCGCGCTCGAGATCTCGCGGGAGCTCAAGCCGCACCTCGCCCTGTGGCTTCAGGTCTCGCTCACGCTGCTCTCATACGACAGCCGCGTCGTCGCCGAGCCCCGCGAGGGTCGTGGCCTGACCGCGATCTCGGCTGTGGTCGGCGTCCAAACCGCGATCCGCCTCGCTGGGACCTGGTATTTCGTCGCCGCGCTCGGGATCGGCGGAGGCGCATTCGGCACCCGCTCCATCGGTCAGGCGGCGGGCGTCTCGGCCCAAGGATCCCTTGGGATTCGGTGGCAGCTCGACAAGCACCTCGCGCTGCGGCTCGACGCGCTCCCCCAAGGCATCCTGCGAACGGACGGCGCCAAGGGGCTGGCGGGCCACATCGGGGTGGTCGCGCGCGGCGAGATCCGCTTCTGATGCCGGCACCAGCGGGCGTCGCGTTCGACACAGCCCTCGGCGGAGCGGGTCAGAGGGCGGCGAGCAGCGGGCGTGGGACGGTGGAGTCGACGGGCCCGGCACCGCCCGTTGCCTCGAGCGCTGCCCCGCGTTAGCTTCGTCCCATGCTCGATCGTCACCGGTATCGAGCGGCCGCGGTCATCGGTCTCGTCCTCGCGGGCATGTGCGCCTGCGATGGGAGCGCGGATCCCCGCCGTGACGCTGCCGCGGACCTCGTCTCCGGCGCAGACGCCGAGCCCGAGCCTGACGATGGCGCCGCGTCGCCTCCCGACGCGGACGCGGAGGTCGACGCCGACGCGGAGATCGACGGCGGCCCTCAACACGACGCCGACGCCGACGCCGTATCCGCCACCGACGCCGACGCGGAGGTCGACGCGGAGGTCGACGCCGTGTCCGACACCGACGCCGGCCCGTGCGCGCCCTCGGAGTGCCCGTCTCCCGATCCCTGCCTCGCCGCGTCCTGCGCCCCCGAGGGTGGCTGCCAGCTCGCCCTCGCCCCCTCCGACGCGTGCTGTTTCGACCGCGTGCTCCTCGCCGAAGACGCCGAATCCCCAGACACCGCCTCGCAAATCTCCGACCTCGCCCCCTCATCGGCGCCCGCCATTCGCTGGAACCGCTCCGCTCACCGCGCGTTCACCGGCGCGTTCGGCTGGTACTTCGGCGACCCCTCCGCCCTGAACTTCGACAACGGCGAGCGGGTCGCCGGCCGCCTCGAGCTTTCGCCGGTCACGCTCCCCTCCGACCGCTTGGCGCGGCTCATCTTCCACGTCTACGCCGACGTCGAGGCCGGCCCGACGTGGGATCTCCTCGTCGTCCGCGTCGCAACCCCAGACAGCTCGACACCCGTGTTCGTCAAGGACGCCGGCTTCACCGTCGACGGCTGGCAGCGGGTCAGCGTCGATCTCGCCGCCTTCGCCGGACGCACCGTCTCTATCCAGTTCGACTTCGATTCGGTCGAAGCCACCCTCAACGACACGGAGGGCCTCACCCTCGACGCGATTTGGGTCCTCACCGACTGCGAGGTCGCCCCAGGCTGCGCCGCCGCGCCCGACTGCGACGACGCGCTCGCCTGCACCGTCGAGACCTGCTCCGACAACCGGTGCGCCTACACGCCGCGCGCCGGGTGCTGCGCTCTCGAGTCCGACTGCGACGACGGCGACGCCTGCACCCACGACGCGTGCGTCGCCGGCGCCTGCAGCCACTCCGCTCAGAGCGCGCCCGGCTGCTGCGACTGCGACGACGCAGACGCCTGCACCATCGACACCTGCCTCGACGGGACCTGCTCCTACGCGCCATCCACCGCGCTGGCCTGCTGCGAGCCGACGGCCTTGGCCGAGACCTTCGATGACCCGTTCACCGCCTGGACCTTCACCGGCACGCCTGGCGACTGCGCGTGGTACATCGAGATCAAGCCGACCTCACCCCCTGGCGGCGCTGCGACCGCCTTGGTCTACGGCAACGGCGCGAACTACGACTGCGGGCTCACCTCAGGCGTCGCGCGCTCACCGTCGCTGACCCTGACCGCCGGCGTGCGCTGGACCCTACAGGCCCGCGTCTGGCTACAGACCGAGGTCCCCACGAGCGTCGACATCCTCTCGCTCTTCGCCGTCACCGCCACGGGACTCGAGGTGGAGCTCTGGACCAAGCCCGCCGGCCCCGGCGCCCAGCAGAAGTGGCTGACCATCGCCCGAGATCTCTCCGCGTTCGGCGGGCTGGAGATCACCCTGCAGTGGCGCTTCGACACCGCCGACGACAAGAACAACGACCTCGCCGGCCCCCGCGTCGACTCGATCTCCCTGACGTCGACCTGCGCCCCCCGGACCTGCGCGGCCCCGGCCGACTGCGACGACGCCCTGGCCGCCACGACCGAGGCCTGCGTCGACGGCGCCTGCGTGTTCACGCTCCCGACGCCCTGAGCACGCCGCGTCCGCTCGAGCTCGAGCCGCCCCGACAGCGATCTTCGCCGCCTCGTCAGCCGTCGTCGGCGAGCCGCTCGACGAGCTGAAACTCAAGCTGGGGTGCGAGCCCGTATCCGACCACCGACCCCCCGTCGCCCGGCAGGTCCACGCGGCTCGTGATGACGAAGTTCCGGTCCTTGCCCAGCAGCGCCCGCAGCCGCGAGATGGCCACCTTCACCTTGGTCTGCATCGGCGTGCGCCCGTCGTCGGCCCCCCACACCTCCGCGGCGAGCTGATCCATGGTGAACACCGTCTCGGGGAAGCGCAGAAAGTGCAGCAGCAGCGGCATGATGACCCGCTTTTCGCCCAGCGGGACCTGCTCTCCCTCCAAGAGGAAGTACTGCTCGTGGGCCACCAACACGAGCGTGTTGTGGCCCGCGTCCTGGATGAGCTTCTCGACCTGTCGCGCGTTCGCGCCGCGACGCTCCTTGCGGGTGCTGACCACATAGTCGTCGGCCAGCTCGGCCCGGCGGCGATAGTCGCGGTAGCGAGCGGCCGCGCGGTCGGACAGCCCCTGCTGCTGCACGGCCTCGGGCAGCGTCGCCAGCCACGCCAGGCAGCGCTCGCGCGTCACCTCGGTGCCGAACGCGGCGCCCACCTGGAGCAGCTCGTAGTACTCCGGCCCCGTCTCGAACCGGTAGCCATGGGCGAGGGCCGCCGCGCACGCCTTGTCGAGCTCTTCGTTGACCCCGGCCGGGGTGTCCGCCGCCCCCTCCGCGAACCGCCTGTGCTGCCACAGCGCCCGCCGCCACGAGAGCCGCGCCGCGTGCCACTCGCAGCCCAACCGCGTGTATCGCTCGATGCTGCCACCGACGAACTGCAGCGCGCGATCCAGCCGGTCGCGGGCCGCCGACAACTCCGCGCGCGCCTCATCATGGCGCGCCGCGGCGTAGGCATCCCTGCGCAGCAGCCCCTTGACCGTCAGCCCGGCCTTCTCGACCAGCCCAGCGGCCCGCTGCGGCTCGCCGGCACGCGCCAGCACCACGGCGCTGATGTCGAGCACCTCGACCCGCACCTTGGCGTCGGTTATTCCGTCGAGGGCCTGCACCGCAGATCGGCAGATCTCGCCGGCCTGTTTGGGGTCTCCCGAGGCGAGCGCGAGCAGCGCGAGGTCGGCCTGCATCGCCGCGAGGACCTCCGGCGACGCCGAGCCGTTGAGCCGCCTCAGCGCGTCCTGCACCCCGTCGCGAGCCTGGGCGTGCGCGCCGGCCATATGGTCGGCCAGCCCCGCCATGTAGCGCAGGCTCGCGTGAAGTCGCGGCACCTCGTCCTCGCCGACCCGCGCTCGCGCCCGCTCAAGATGCTCGCGGGCTTCGTGGATATGCCCCTGGCGGGCCGCTATCCGCCCGAGATTTCGCAGCGCGACCGCCTCCTCGCGAGCGAAGCCCCGCGCCCGGGCGAGCTCCGACGCCTCAACGCAGACCTGGCGGGCCTTGTCGTAGGCCCCGGTCTCCATCAGGACGGTCCCGAGCAGGCTCAGCAGGTCCAACTGAATGTGGGCGATCTCGTCGGCGTGCTTGACCAGCAGCTCCGGGGGCAGGGTCAACTGCCGGAGGAAATCGAGGCCGCGCCGGCAGTAGGTGCTGGCCTCCGTCGGCACGCTCCGGCGCCAGTAGAACGCGGCGTAGGCGAGCTGGAGCCGCGGCTGCCACGGCCACGCGTCGGTCTCGCCGCGGCGCTCGGCGAGCTGACTTCGACACAGATCGAGGTGGGCGCGCGCGTGGTCCCACTGGCCGGCAGCCACGGCGATACGGCCCGCGTAGTAGTTGGCCCAACAGGGGAGCGTCGCGTAGTGCGACTCGATGCCGTCGAGCCACACGCCGAGCTGCGCCTGCTGGCCCGAGGCGAAGAAGAGCTCCGCCTGGCTTTGCAAGACCGCGAGCACCTCATCGAAGTCTCCGGCGGCGAGCAGGTGCGTGATCGCGGCGGCGTCAGCGACACGAGCCGTCGGCTCGCGGCTG
>CAZNZH010000233.1:0-8064 GCA_964577445.1 uncultured Myxococcales bacterium | reverse complement strand
GTAGGTGCTGACGGTCTTCACGCTCAGGTGGAGCTGGACCGCGATCTCGGACACGGTGCGCGCCGCGGCCAGGAGAAGGAGCACTTCGTATTCGCGGGGAGATAGCAGCTCGTGCAGCGCCTCGGTCCCGGAGCCGGCGAGGGCGACGTGATCGGCCAGCGTCCCTGCCACCGTCTCGCTGAGGTAACGCTTTCCCTCGAGCACGCTGTGGATCGCCTGAAGTAGCTCCTCGGGCGCACGGTCCTTGGTCAGATAACCCGAAACACCGGCGCGCAGCGCCCGGACGACGAACTGCTGCTCGCCATACATGCTCAAGACGATGATCGGCATGTGGGGCCGGAGCTCTCGAAGCTCGGGCACCAGCTCCAGGCTGTTCTCATCCTTGAGCGCGATGTCGAGGACGAGCACGGACCAGCTCGCTTCGCGCACTTTGTCGCGCAGCTCGTTGCAGGAGCCGACCTCCCCGATGGTCGCGCCGGGAAACGCATCGGTGACGATGCGACGCAGCCCTGACCGTACGATCACATGGTCGTCAGCTATCAGGATTCGCATCGGCGACCTCCGGCGTGGGTTCTAGTGGAGCGGTGACGCGCACGGTTGTCCCTTGCCCGGGAGCGCCGTGTATCGAAAAGTGCCCATTGATGAGCATCGCGCGCTCGCGCATGCCGATGATCCCGACGGACTCGTTGCTCTCGATCGAGTCCGCCGCGATCCCCTTGCCATCGTCATGGACGGTGAGGACGATCGCCCCCTCGGAGGCGGCGAGATCGATCTCGACTACCCGCGCCTCTGCGTGCCGAACCACATTGGTGAGCGCCTCCTGCGCGATCCGGAACAGCGTCACCGCGGAGCGCTCGTCGAGGTGCGGACCGAAGTCGTCCGCCTCGACCTGGACGACGAGATCCGTTCGTTTCTCGGTCTCACGAGCCTGCCATTCGAGGGCCGCCGTGAGTCCGAGCTTGTCCAGCACACCCGGGCGGAGGTCGCTCGAGATGTGGCGTACAAAGTCTACCGCGGCGTCGATCTGCTGACTCATCGCGGCGATGTCCTCTTTGAGCGCGATCGCACAGGAGCGGTGCTCTTCGCTCGCTGCGCAACGCAAAGGCAGCCGTGACAGGTCGATCTTCAGCGAGGTGAGCACCTGCCCGATCTCGTCGTGCAGCTCGCGCGAGATCCGCGCCGCCTCGGCCTCGCGCACCACTTGGAGCCGGCTCGCCAGCGCTCTCAAGCGAGCTTGTGTGTCGGCGGCCTCGCGGTGCCGTGCCGCGAGGGAGTCGGCCATCGTGTTGAACGCTATGGCGAGCGATGAGAACTCACTGTGGCCGCGTGGAACCGTCGCTCGGGCAGCGAGATCTCCGGCACCGAGGCGCTGCGCCGCGTGGGCCAGGGAACGAACGCCGCGCAGGATCCCGAACTCTGCGGCGATGAACACGGAGGCGACACTGAACAAGAGGAGCAGCCCCAGCCCGATGAGGGTACGATAAAAGGTCGCGTTGGCTTGCCGCAGGACGGAGTCATAGGGCAGCCCTACCACGACAAACAGACCGGTCGCCTCCAGCGGCGTGGCCACGAAGTAGCGGCGGATATCGGCACCCTGGATCTCCAGCATTTTGCCGCGCTGGGATCTCGAGAGCTCTGAGATGCCCGCGATGCTCACATCGTCCGCGTCCGCAACCTCTGGGTGCGCAGGGTCACCCCACGCGAGCACTCGGCCTGCTCCATCGGTGACGAGCAAGGAGAGTCCATCGGGGAGATTGCTCTGCCGCGACATGTCCGAGAGCCAGCCCAGATCCAGACCGCTGAACAGCACGGCGATCACGTCGTGGTTGGCATCCCGAACGGCATAGGCGTGATTGAGCGTCGGCCGCTCGAAGATCGGCGAGATCAGGTAGCTGCCGGCGACCACACCGTCGGAGCGCAGCGCGGCGAGGTATGCCGGGTTGTCGCTCCAGCTCCGGTAGTTCGCGAGAGGATAGGCGCTGGTCAGCACCCGGCCCTCGGGGGACAGGACACCGATATTGGCAAGCTGCGGGTGGCCGGCCAGCAGCGCCCGCAGGAAAGTGGGGTCCGTGATCACCGGTGAGGTCAGCCCGTCACGGGCCACCTTCGCGCCCAGCCAGGACAGCAGCTCGCTCGCGCCTCGAATCTGGTGGGCGTGCTCGCGGCCTGCGAGGCCCGCCAAGTGCAGCGCATCCTGTTCCGTCCGGGCGAGCGTGGCCGCGCGTTCGCTTTGCGCCACGAAGAACGTGAACAGGACCGCCGGCAAGATGGCGAGGCAGATCAGAAAAAGGAAGCGCCCGCGCAGCGACAGGAGAAAGGAGCCCGGTGTGCGTCTGCGAAGGCTCATAGGGCGTCCCGGCGAGATCCGAGCGCCGCGATCCGCGCAACCGGCTCGCCGCCTTGTCCGCCGCTCATCGGTCCCCCTCGACCTTCAGGACCCGCTTCTTCTGGTCCTCGATCCAGCGCTCGATGTCCGCCCCCTTGAAGCGCCACGAGCTCCCCACTTTGAAGCCGGGGACCTTGCCCTCTTGAACGAGGCGATAAAGGGTGCGCTCGGTCAGCTTGAGGTAGTCCGCGACCTCTTTGACCGTGAGGATGTCGTCGGCCATGCCTTCTTTCCTCGGCGTGAAGGTGTCACTTCGGAGCGACCGCCATCCTCTGGCGAGGATTTCAAGAGATCAACACCCGTGGCGAAGATCGCAGCGCCCCACGGCGGGACGGACACCTTGCTTTCGGCCAGCCAGGCCGGCCCCCTCATTTTCGATCACACCCGTTTGGTTGGCGTTGGTAGCTCGGATCTTCCAGAACACCATCGGCGCACACCTTGGATGTTGGTACCGCTGCCCCGGATGTTCTTATGAGAACAGCAGCGTTGGCATGTGCCTTGTTCTTTCTGGCGTGTGGCGGCGACTCGCCCGGCGTGAGCTCCGATTCGGTCGACTCGACCGATCTGGACGCGCTCGACGCGGCAGACAGCGAGGCGCCGCTGCCCGACTCCTCGGAGGAGACGAGCCCCGACGCCGTGTCACCGCCGCCACCGCTCGTCTGGGGCCCGTGCGCCGACGAAGAGGGCCGCATCGAGTGCGCGAGCCTCGACGTCCCCGTGAGCGATGCCGACCCCGATGAGCGGGTCACGCTCCACATCACGCGTGCCTTGGCGCTCGAGCCCGAAAACCGGATCGGCGCCCTGTTCGTCAACCCGGGTGGGCTGGGTGCCGGGGCCGCCGAGATGCTCGAGGTCATGGCTACCGGTCAGGACCGCCACACCTACCTCGCCCGCTACTTCGACCTCATCGGCGTCGACTGGCGTGGCACCGGGGGCTCCAGCCCGAAGATCCAGTGCACCGACCCTTCGGATTGGCAGATCTACGAGACGATGTCGCCGACCGAGGCAGAGGCCTTCCGCAGCCAGGTCCTCTCGGATTGCCGCGCCGATCTCGGCGACGCGTTCCTTCTCAGCGTGGACGCGGCGACCGTGGCGCGCTACATGGACCGCGTGCGCGCCTCGCTCGGCGAAGAGACCATCAACTTCTACGGCGCGTCCTATGGGACGCGTCTGGGCGCCGTCTACGCGACCCTCTTTTCTGACCGCGTGCGCGCCTTCGTCCTCGACGCGCCGGTCCCCCCGACAACGCGTACGCGCGGATGCACACCGGCCAGATGGAGGGCTTCACGCTCGCGCTCGACCGCTTCTTCGCGGCCTGCGGGGCGAACGGTGAGTGCCCGCTGAGCGGCGGACAAGGCAGCGAGTCGGTCCTCAAGGCCAGGCACAGCGCCAAGGACAGCGTCGAGGCGACCCCGATCCCGGTCTACGATGGTCGCGAGCTCCGCGGCGGCGACTTCATGGCCGCCACCAACGTGGCGCTCTCCGGGCACTCCTGGGGGTGGTACGCGCTCGGGCTGGCCGACGCGCGCGACGGCGACGCTTCGCTCCTCATGGACCTCGCGGACGCCGCGGCCGGACGGGCCAAGGATGGCACCTACAACAAGGGGGACGAGCCCATTATCATCATCAGTTGCGTCGACCGCTTCGGTGCCGGCCGCCGATCCAAGGAGACCTTGAGGCGGAGCTCGCGGAGGCCGCCGAGCTCTGGCCCATCTTCGGCCACTACGGACGCGTCTTCACGGTGTGCTACGACGGGGACATCCCGACCCCGTCGTTCACGATCGACGCCGCCGCGCCGCCGAAGATGCTCGTCGCCAGCGGCTCGTTCGACCCGTCGACCCCACCGGCGTGGGCGCCGGAGCTCGTGGCCGCCCTCAACAACGGGTCACTCCTCTTGGAGAGCGGCCATGACGGCCACGTCGCCTTGATCCACGACGCCCACAGCGCCCGGCGCATCCGTGACTTCCTCATCGACCCGACCGCCATGCCCGACCGCTGGTCCTGCCTCGACACGCTGCTGCCGCTCGTTCATGCCCGCAAGGACCCGGTCACCATCGCCGTACAGGTCAGCGCCAGCCCCCCCGTTGCCGGCCTCGACATCTTCGTCGAGGCCATCCGCCGCTCCGACGAAGCGGTCCTCGCCTCCGCGCAGGTCAAGCATGGCGTGCGCACCAACCTCGAGGTCCCGGCCGACGGCCAGACCCAGGACCTCTTCGTGCGCTGGTCGGCTCCGGGCTACCGGACCTCCGAGGTGCACCGCTTCACCCGCCTCTATAAGGAGTGGACTGTGACGGGCATTATCCAGACACCCGCCGCCCTCGAGTCGGCCTTGGCAGGCATGGGTGTCGACGGGACCCACAGCATCTTCGACCTGCACGGCGGCGACTGCGACGGGGATGTCATCAGCGGTGCGGTCTCTTCGTTGTCCCCCCGCGAGCGGCAGCGTGAGACACGGCTACATCAGCTCCACCACCGGGAGCTGCGTGTACGGCGACCCGGTCGCCCAGACGGACGAATGCTCGCGGGCCCTCTTCTACAACGTCGAGCTCGGCGTCTATACCCCGCAGTTCGTGGTCCCAAACGGGCCGGTCGTGCGCGCCGCCCCCATCCAGATGCGCGCCCAGACCACGGTGCACTTGATGCTCGCTCCGTAGATGGCAGCCCGCCCGGAGCGCCCGCGGGCTCCAGCGGCCGCACGGTGAGGCTACCTGAATCCGCCCGTGCGCAGACCTCAAGCGAAGCACCATCGTCTCGGAGGGCGCTTGCGGCCCTTGGGCTAGATCGTCAAACTGCACAGCGGTCGTGTCTTCGCCATCTCGGCGGTATCCACGGGGCCGCCACGCGCACGGAGGTAGCTAGTGAAGTTCCTGTTGGTGATCGCCGGGGTGCTCGCACTCCTGTTCGGGCTCTTCGTTTTCGTCAACGGCAGTTCCGCCATACACGAGATCGAAGGGCTGATGGGGTGTCTCATCTTCGCCGTCTGCATTGGTTCCGCGGCTATCATCGACGAACTGCAGAAGTCGCGACGCGCCCTACCTCCCGGCTGAAGGTCTCAGTCGCGTCCACCCGGCGAAGTGTGTCATGTGGGGGACTGACACCTTGCATTGTCACCCGCCTTGACTCACGCGCGCTGCAAGGCCGCCGCGCCCTCGATGGCCGCCCGCAGCCCGCCGGCGCGCCGACCCCTTCGAGGGGTATCTCCCCACAAGCCCCGTGGGCGCCGACCCCGTCGAGAGGGTGCTTTCCCATACCCACCCGTGCGCGCCGACCCCTTCGAGGGGTGTCTCCCCACAAGCCCCGTGGGCGCCGACCCCGTCGAGAGGGTGCTTTTTCACACCGATCCACGAAAACCGACCCCTCCGAGGGGTGTTTCCCCACGCCGCCCGTGGAAACCGACCCTCTCAAGGGGGTCCGCGGCCGCCTCCGGTACGTGTCAGACCCCCACACTCCACACTTGGGGGGCCGCAGGCGGACAACCAAGTGTGGAGTGTGGGGTCTGCGAGCGCTTCTTCCTCGCCGCGATCTGTGCGGGGGGCGGCCCGAGAGGGGCGTTCCTACCGCGAACACCGCTCGTTGCAGCGAGTATCCTTTTCGGGCCTTCGCGCTGGCGTCGGGTGTCATCGCGGGGATCTTTTATGCGGAAAGATCCGACGCCCTCGGGAGGCTCGCGGCATCCGGGTGCGGTCGCGAAATCCCCGCAGGAGGGGCGGTTCGGCGCGGGCTACGCGGGGGGCGGCTCGGGGGGGCGGCGGCCCCAGAGCCAGCTCAGGGGGAGCGGGAGGGCGCCGAAGGGCGGGGGGCTGACGGTGTCATCGGCGCCCCAGACGCCGACGACGACCCAACGGTCGCCGTCGAGCGCGTAGACTTCGAGGCTCTCGACCAGCGGGTCGACGAACCACAGGTGCTCGACGCCTGCGCGGGCGTAGAAGCCGAGCTTCAGCGTGCGATCGCGCAGGCGCGTGCCGGGCGAGAGCACCTCGCAGACCCACTGCGGCACGATGTGGAACTGGGCGGTCTCGACGCGGTCGGGCATCACCTCGAGGCGCCAGCCGGCGAGATCGGGCACGACGACCTCGAAGCGCGGATCGACGCCGAGGTTGAGCTCGGGCTCGTAGATGATCTGCCAGCCGCCCGGGCCGCCGAGGCCGAGCGCGAAGCGGCTGCCGATGAGCGCGCCGAGGTTCGACGCGGCCACGGCGTGAGGCCCCGCGGGCCGCGGGCTCACGACGAGCTCGCCCCCGAGGATCTCGCCGATGAGGTTCGGCGCGAGCGCCTCGATATCGGCGTAGGTGGGGGGGCGTCGGCTCTCGATGGCGTGGGTCATGCGAGGAGCATAGCCGCCCGGCGAACCCCGGTCGACCTCGGCGCCCGGACGCGTCGCGAGTGCGACCACGCCCCGCGCCCGTCGCCACGCTTGCCAAGGCGGTGAACTGGGAAGCTCGCAGGGCGACTGGTCAGCCGACGTCCAGGCCTCGATGATCGCGCCCTTCGTCGCCCAGCTCGCCGAGCTGAACCCGGGCTACGGCGCCCTGCTCGGCCCGCTCGCGCGGCAGAACGACGCCGTGCGAGCGCTGCGCCGCACCCGAGGCGGCGGAGGCGACAACACCACCCTCGACCTCCCCGCCCCCGACGCGCCGCCGGCCGCCGACACCCCGGCCACGCCGGCCCTCAAAGCCCCTCCGAGGCCCACCGCCGACCAGTCAACCGCTCCGCCGAGCCCCTCCGACGCACCCACGAGGCCACCGAGTCTGGGGAGCGAGCGCAAGCCACCCGCGGCATCGCCCCGCCGGCCCGTGCGCGACGTGTTCCGTGCGGGTTGTTGATTCGGCCAGGCCCGGTCTATCTTGCCGGCCCGGTCCGCCACCCCGGCGCGGGCTGGAACGAGCCGTTTCGGCTGGGGATTGATTCAAGCGATGCAGCGCGCTACGGCGGCTGCTAGGGGCAGCACACAGTGGCCAAGCGAAGCGACACGCAAGAGCGCACCGGCAGCCTGGGCTTCGAGGACAAGCTCTGGGCGGCCGCTGATCTCTTGCGCAACAACATGGACCCGGCTGAGTACAAGCACGTGGTGCTTGGGCTGCTCTTTCTCAAGTACATCGAGGACGCGTTTGAGGAGCGGCGCGACGCGATTCGGGCGGCGCTGGGCGACCCGAAGCACGCCGACTACGTGGCCGACGCGAAGGGGCGGGCGGCCGAGCTTGCGGCGCTGCTCGAGGACCGGGACGAGTACACCGCGGAGAGCGTCTTCTGGGTGCCCGAGCCGGCGCGTTGGTCGCACATCCAGGCGCAGGCGAAGCAGCCGACCATCGGCAAGACGCTGGACGACGCGATGGACGCCATCGAGCGGGAGAACCCGGGGCTCAAAGGCGTGCTGCCGAAGGTCTACGCGCTGCCGAACCTCGACAAGCACAGCCTCGGCAAGCTCATCGACCTCGCCAGCGGCATCGGGCTGGGCACGCAGGAGCACCGCGACAAGGACACGCTGGGCCGCGTCTATGAGTACTTCCTGTCGAAGTTCGCCAGCTCCGAAGGCAAGGGCGGCGGGGAGTTCTACACGCCGACCAGCATCGTGCGCCTGCTGGTCGAGATGCTGGAGCCCTACAAGGGCCGCGTCTACGACCCCTGCTGCGGCTCGGGCGGCATGTTCGTGCAGAGCGAGAAGTTCATCGAGGCGCACG
>CAZNZH010000232.1:0-8093 GCA_964577445.1 uncultured Myxococcales bacterium | reverse complement strand
CGGTCCGCTCATCGCCGGTCGCGCCCGCCGCGCCCAGCGCCAGCGCAAAGGCCGCCGCCAGGTCGTCCGGGTCGTGGGCCAGGGCCTCGCCCAGCCGGCGCCGCACGCCCAAGAAGAGCACCAGGCCAGCCTCGGCCGTCGCCTCGTCCCGCAGGGCCGCCGACACGACCACCGCCAGGTTGTGGTCGATCCAGCCGGTGTCCGCATGGGCTACCGCGAGCGCCTGCTCGATGAGCGCTCGCGTCGCGTCGCTGATACGGCGCAGCCGGTCCGCGGTCAGGCCCGCCGAGGGAAGTTCCGCGACGAAGCGCTCGAGCGCTTCCCGAGTCGCGACAAGATTCGCCATAGCACCACGCTCCCGCTCCCCTCGCGGGGGAGCCCAGGGGCGTATCTCTACTGAGATTTCCTCGAACCGGCAACAACCGCGGGTTCAGCCGCGGCGGGACAGCAGGCCCTCAGCCAGGTCCGCCAGCCCCAAGATCCCCTCGGCGCCGATCGTGTGCGGGCCGTCGAAGGGCAGATAGCGCACGTCCAGCCCCGACTCCACCAGCAGATCGCGCAGCCACTCCGAGCTGATGAAGGGCAGGAGCGGGTCCTGGCGCCCGTGGGTTTGCAGGACCTTCAGCCCCACGCGCCGCGGCGCCAGCCGCCGCCACTCGGCCTCCGCGAGCAGGGTGCCGGAGAAGATCGCCAGCCCCGCCGGCGCCTCGTCCAGGCGCAGGGTCACGTCGGTGGCGAGCATGGCCCCCTGGGAGAAGCCGCCGAGCACGATCCGCCCCATCGGCAGCCCCGATCGCTGCTGCAGGGCCTCCAGCGCGCCGTTGAGCATCCGCCGCGCGCTCGCCAGCCCCTCGGGCACGTCGCCGCGCAGCGCCGCCACGTCGCCGGTCATCATCGCGCGCTCAAAGCGGCCGATGTCGATGTGCCACCACGCCCGCGACTCGAAAGGTGCAGCGCCGCCCAGGCTCAACGGCGCCTCGGGAAAGCAGAAGCGCACCCGCCCCCCAAGCGCAGGCCGGGCGCGCAGCAGCTCCGCCCCGATGCCCACCAGGTCGTGGCCCGGCGCGCCGTAGCCGTGGCAGAGGACCACCATCAGCTCCGGCGCCGCGTCCGGCGCGTCGCCGCCATCCACGAATCGGCAGGTCAGCCCCGCGAGCTCCGTCGTCACCGTGCGCATGGTCCCCCCGAGGGTTCAGCGGTAGTCGGCGCACACTAATGCAGAACCTTCTCAGCGGGCACCCCGGTTTTCGCCACGTCCGCGCGCCGGCGCCCATCGGTCCCTCAGCACGCCGCGGTGCGCCGCCCTCGCGACTCCCTGATGACCCCGCGCCCCCCCGGTGGTATCAGGCGCCCCCATGCCCCTTCGCGAGCCACGCTCCATCCCGCGGCGACTTCTGGATCTGGCGCTGCCCGTCATCGGCATCAACGTGCTGAACGTGCTGTCGATCTTCGTCGACACGCTCATGTGCTCGCGGCTGCCGAACGCCGCGGACGCCCTCGCGGCCTTGGGTTTCTCCACCCAGGTCTCGTTTCTCCTCATGACGGCGATGATGGGCCTGACCGTCGGCACCGTGGCGCTGGTCGCGCGCGCCCACGGCGCAGGAGAAAACGAGCGCGTCGACCACATCCTGGGCCAGTCGACGATCATCACATTGGCGCTCGGCGTCGCCGTCGCCGTCATCGGCAACCTCATCGCCGCGCCGCTGCTCAGCGCGCTCGGCGCCACCGACGCCGTGCTGGCCCTCGCCCTCGACTACCTGCGCCCCCTGCTGACCGGGTGCGTCTTCACCTACCTCACGCTGCTCTACGCCGCCGTCCTCCGCGGGGTCGGCAACACGCGCCTGCCCTTCGTCATCGCCATCGTCACCAACGCCGCCAACTTCCTCCTGAACTACGGCTTCATCCTCGGCCACTGGGGCTTCCCGGCCCTGGGCGTCGGCGGCGCCGCCTGGGGCACCGTCGGCTCCTTCGCCCTCACCAACGTCATCTACCTGCTGGTGCTGACCCGCGACCGCGGCCTCGGCGTCCGGATGAGCCTCCGCCCGCGCCCCGTGGACCGGCGGCTCATCCGCGAGACCTTCCGCGTCGGCATCCCCGCCGCCCTCGACGTGGTGATCGTCAACATCTCGTTTCTCGCCGTCCTCGGCATGCTCGGCCGCATCGACCAGGTCGCCGTCGGCGCCCACGGCGTCGGCATGCGCGTCCAGGCCCTCGCCTTCGTCCCGGGCCTCGGCGTCGCCATGGCCTGCGCCGCCCTGGTCGGCCAGGCCCTCGGCGCCGGCAACATCGCAGAAGCCCGCGCCATCACCCGCGCCTCCGTCCGCCTCTGCGTCACCATCCTCGTGGTCCTCGGCGCATTCTTCATCATCTTCGCCGAGCCCATCGTCGGCCTCTTCGACGCCCAGCCCGGCAGCCGCCTGCACGAGCTCGCCGTCGAGTGGATCCGTATCCTCGGCGCCGGCATGCCCATCTTCGGCGCCCACCTGGGCCTCGTCGGCGTCTTTCAGGGCGCTGGCGCCACCCGCATCACCCTGAAGATCAACCTCATCTCCACCGTGCTGCTTCAGATCCCCCTGGGCCTCATCTTGGCCTTCCCGCTCGGCCTCGGCGTCACCGGCGTCTGGCTGAGCTTCCCCATCGGCTTCATCCTCAAGCTGGTGCTCGAGATCGCCGCCTACCGCCGCGGCGCCTGGGCCCGGGTCGGGCTGACCGTCTGACTCTCTCTCGCTGCCCCTGTCAGCGAGCCCCTCAACCGCGTAGCCTGCACCCATGCGCGCGCTCATCACCGCTGTGGTCGCCGTCAGCCTCGCCGCTGGCTGCGCCTCCAACCCGACGCCTCACCCGCTGGGCTACGACGGCGGCGGCGCCACCGCGGCCGACGCCGCGTCCCCCAAGGACACCGCGCCCCAAGGCCCGAACGACGACGCCCGCGCGGTCTGCGTCTCCCTCGGCGGCGAGTTCAGCGACGCGGGCGTCTGCGAGGTCGAGATCGAGACCGCGTTCGACGGCGCGCCCGACGTGCCGAGCGCGGGCAGCGGGGGTCTACGCGCCGACGTCACCGGCGTCACCGTCACCGGCGACCCGGGCGCCTACACCTTCGCGGTCACGGTCCACAGCGGCGACACCGGCTGCGACGGCTACGCGGACTGGTGGGAGGTCCTGGCGCTGGACGGCACGCTCAAGTACCGCCGCGTCCTCACCCACAGCCACATGAGTGAACAGCCATTCACTCGCGACGGCGGCCCGGTGCCCGTCGGCCCGAGCGACGTCGTCATCGTCCGCGCCCACCGCCACCCCGAGGGCTACGCAGGCGCCGCCTGGCTGGGCACCGTGGGCGGCGGCTTCACCGCCTTCGTCCCCGACGCCGACCTCGCCACGTCCCTCGCCGCCCAAGAGCCGCTGCCCGCCGGGTGTGCGCGCTGACCGCCTCAGGGCGTCGCCGCTGCCCGCCGTGGCGGCGAAAAACCGCGCCCGGCGAGAGCCTCAACCCGTGGCCGGCCCGGGATTTGCCCGCGATGGCGCTTGACCATCGGGGCGCGAAGGGGATGGATACACCCATGGGTGTGCCCAACGAAGGCTCGTCGCTGGGCGGAGGGTCCGGTCCCGATGCGGCGCCGGCGCCGGCGCGTCGGCCGGCACGCATCTGGGTGGCGGCGGTCCTGACGGCGGCCTGGGTGGGGTCGGCTGCGCCAGCACGCGCCGCGCCGCCTGAGACCGCGCCGCCTGAGACCGGGATCGCCGAGCCCGCGCCCGCCGAGCCCGGGCCCCCGCCATCGGGCACCATCGCCCAGGTCCTCACCGTCAGCGGTGGCGTGTCGCTCGGCGTCTACCAGGCGGGGTTTCTCTACCTGACCTCGGAGTGGTTCGCGCGCCACCCCGAGCGCGCCCGCCTCCGCGTGGTGACGGGCGCCTCCGCCGGCAGCATCAACGGCGTCATCGCGGCGATGTCCGCCTGCATGCCGCCTCAGGACGACCCGCGGGAGAGCCTGGGCTGGCAGACCTGGATGCCCCTGGGCTACTCGGCCCTCTTTGTCCCCGGCGAGGTCACGGCGGTCAGCGCGTTCTCCCGCCGGGCGCTGCTCGAATCAGCCGAGCGCCTGCGCGCCGTGTGGGACCGCGGGCTGAGCGAGCCCTGCGACGTCATCGTCGGGGTGGCGGTGACGCGGCTCGATCCCCTGCCTTTTCACGCGCCGGGCGGGCTCAGCATCCCGCGCCAGGAGGAGAAGTTCGTCTTCCGCCTGCGCAGCCGCGGCGCCGGCCAGCCCCCCTGGGTGACCAACGTCGTGGACGCCGACGACCCCGTGCCCCACCCGCTGCTTCCGTTTCGCAAGGACGCCGGCCCCGAGCGGACCGGGTTCGATGAGGTGCGCGACCTGATCTTCGCGTCGGCGGCCTTCCCGCTGGCCTTCGCGCCCCAGCCCCTCTACTACTGCATGAGCCGCGACGCCGACGCCGACCCGGGCACCCCGGCGCGAGACGTCTGCGAGTCCGTCGACGGCTTCGACCTCTTCGTCGATGGCGGCGTCTTCGACAACAGCCCGCTGGGCCTCGCCGAGAGCCTCGTCCGCCGCCACCTGGTCGCCGCTCGGGGCAAGGACGCGCCGGCCTGGGGCGACCGCAACCACGGCGCGCCGCCGCCATCCAACCGCGTCAACTTCACCTACATCGACCCGGACACGGCGGCCTACCCCGAGCACAGCGCCCCCGAGGACGCGATCAGCGCCAGCTTGGTCCGCGCCGTCGCTCGCCTCGCCGCGTCTTTTGTCGCCACCGCCCGCGGAAAAGAGCTCTACGCCATGGTCGAGCGGCGCAGCGGCGGCGAGACGACGGTCCACAGCACCGCGCGGCACTTCCCCACGCCCAGCGCGCTCATCCTGGCGTTCTTCGGGTTTTTTGAGCGGGAGGTCCGCCGCTTCGACTTCTACCTCGGCATGTACGACGCGTGGCGCGACGTCGTGCTGACCAGCCGCGACGCGGATCCGCGCACCGTGCGGCCGTGGTTTGGGGACACGGCGCTCGACGTGCCCGAGGGGTGGCGCCCCTTTGCCTGCATGGTCGGCTGGTACGAACCCGACGCGCCCGGGCTGCGCCGAGGGTGCGGCGGCGACGACCTTGAGGACTTCCGCATCCTCGTGCAGCTCTCGCTGGACCACCTCTACTCCATCTGCGCGCGCCTCAAGGGGGCCGAGCGGGCGCTGGACACGCCGCACCATCACTGCCAGCGGGCCATCGCGGGTGAGGCGCCGCCGCAGGTGGAGGGGGTGCCGCCGTTGGCTGCGGGTCGCTGGCGGCAGCGCGACGGCGAGTCGGATCTCGTCTACACCGTGAGGTTATTGGCCGCCTACCGCTTCCACTTCGCCGACCTCCGCCTGACCCGAGCCCAAGCGCGCTTCGGCGCCGTGAAGCTGCGCCGCCGCCTGCTGGCCGTCCTCAACGCCATCGCCGACGCGCAGCCGTCGCGCGTCGAGGGCGGCCTGCTGCTCACCGCGGGCCGCGCGGCGTTGAACGTCATCGCCTACGAGCCGCCCAAAGACTGGGCCTACACCACCTTGGGAAACGGCATCGAGGTCGGCGTGAGCTTTCTGCCCTTTGACTGGAACCGGAGCTGGTTTCGCTTCAACGCCGCGTTCAACCTGCGCGGGCTGCGCTCGCTGCTGACCCCCGACGCGGAGCAGGTGGCGATGGCGATCTCCGCCGGCCCCGAGTTCGAGCTCCTCTTCATCACCACCCCCTTCATCCAGCCGATGCTCGGCGTCCGCGCTGGCTACCAGCTCGGCACCGGCGACCGCTTCCACGCGCGCGGCTGCACCGACCTGCGCGCTCGGGGCGACAACCGGTTCTGTAGCCAGGCGGTCATCCAGGCCTACGCCGCGGCCAGCCCCCTCGAGCGCTTCCGGTTTCAGATCACCTTCGAGCAGTACCCGGAGCGCCCGGACTTCGGTAAGCGGCGCTACGACCTGCGCTTCGGCTTCGGGCTGCACTTTTTCTGAGCCGGGTGCCGGCGGGCTCAGCCGCCCAGGTCGTAGTGGCGGATCCGCGCGAGCTCCCTGCGCAGCCCCGCGCGGAAATCCGGGTGGGCGATGGAGATCAGCGCCGCGCCGCGCTCCCGCAGGGTCTTGCCGTGGAGATCGACCGCGCCGTGCTCGGTGACGACCCAGTGCACGTCGCCGCGCGTCGTCACGACGCCGGCGCCGGGCTTCAGCTCCGCGGTGATCCGCGACACGGTGCCGCCCGCCGCGGTCGAGGGCAGGGCGACGATGGGGAGGCCGCCTTCCGACAGCGCCGCGCCGCGGATGAAGTCCATCTGGCCGCCGATCCCCGAGAAGATCCGGTGGCCGATGGAGTCGGCGCAGACCTGCCCCGAGAGATCCACCTCGATGGCGCTGTTGATGGCCGCGACGCGCTGGTTTTTGCGGATGAGCGCCGTGTCGTTGGTGCGATCGCAGGGGTGAAACTCGACCAGGGGGTTGTCGTCGACGAAATCGAAGAGGCGCTTGGTCCCGCTGACGAAAGAGGTCACGATTCGACCGGCGTGGACTCGCTTCTTGGCGTTCGTGATGACGCCCGCCTCGACCAGATCGATGAGGCCGTCGGAGAACATCTCGGTGTGAACGCCGAGGTCGCGGTGGTCGCCGAGCCGGGCCAGCACGGCGTCGGGGATGCCGCCGATGCCCATCTGAAGCGTCGCGCCGTCCGGGATGAGCGCGGCGATCTGCGCGCCGATGCGGGCCTCGACGTCGGTGAGCACGGCCCGCGGGTGCTCGTGGAGCGGCCGGTCGGTGAGCGTGAACGCCGTCACCCGCGACAGCGGCACGATCGAGTGGCCGTGGGAGCGCGGCATGCGCAGGTTGATCTCGGCGAGCACGACGCCGGCGGTGCGCGACGCGGCGAGGGCGGCGTCGACGCTGGTGCCCAGCGTGCAGTTGCCGTGCTTGTCGGGCGGCGACAACTGGAGCACCGCGACGCTGAGCGGGATGCGCCCGCTGGTGAAGAGCCCGGGGATGTCGGACAAGAAGACCGGGATGAAGTCGGCGCGGCCGTCGGCGATGGGCGCTCGCAGCGCGGGCCCGGCGAAGAGCGCGTTGGCCCGGATGCGCCCCGCGTTCTCTACATCGACGATCGGACAGGGCCCGGACAGGTGGAGGTGGTAGAGCGACAGCCGCTCGAGATCCCGCCGGCTCGCGAGGGCCTCGAGCAGCGGCGTCGGCGTCGCGCAGGCCCCGTGGATAAAGATCCGGTCGCCGCTTTTGACGTGCCGCACGACGTCTTCGGCGGACACGGCCCGAGACCGCCAGCCAGGATCGACAACCATCGCGCGCCTCCGAGCACCAGACCGCGCGAGGCTGACAACCCGAGTCCCCCGGCGTCAAGGGCGGCCTCCCCGGCCAGGGGCCCCGCCGCCCTCGCCGCGCCCGCCAGCGCCCGCCGCCGCCTCCCTTCCTGCGCTCGGCCCGGTCTGGCACCATGCGACGCCTGATGCAGCGGCTGGCGACATATCTCCTGGCGCTCCTCGCCCCGCTCGCGCTCGGCGTCTGCTCGGAGCCGCGCCCCGACGCCGGCTTTTTCGTCGGCGCGGCCTCGCTCTTTGAGGCGGCGGTGGCCCCGGACGGCACCCGGCTCTTGGCCCTCGACGCCCTGCTCGTCCCCGCCAACGCCGAGCTACAGTTCGCCCCGGCGTGGTTTTCCGGCGCCCTGGCCGACGCCGGGCCGGGCCGCAGCTTGCAAGTCGTCGTCCGCGCGCGCCACGCCGACGGCGCCTTCACGACCATCCCCCTGGGCCCCACGCCCCCCGGCGACGGATCGCGGCCCATCGGCCCCGGCGACGCCGGCCCGCGCGTGACCCTCGACCTCGCCGGCCCGACCACCGCGCCCCTGGCCGCCCGCGACCTCACGGCCCTGGAGCTCCTGGTCGCGACCCTCCCGACCCCCACCGGCGAGACCGGCCCCGTCGGCCGCGCCCGGGTCGGCGGCGCCGCGCTCTTCGACGTCCCCCCGGCCCGCACCACCCACGCCGCCGGCCTCGCCGCCATCGAAGCCGCCACCCGCGCGACCGGCGCCCGCCTCGAGCTGGCCCTGCGCGTCCCGATCACCCT
>CAZNZH010000231.1:0-8096 GCA_964577445.1 uncultured Myxococcales bacterium | reverse complement strand
TGAAAAGACATGAGCCAGCCGCGCGACGGGAGAATATGGGAACACCTTCTCAGCGGGTCAGCCCTCGCTGCCGTCCGCGCCCGGCCCTTTTCGGCCGCGCGTTCGGGTGTGGACGCGACTTCGGCGCCCCGTGCGGGGCCCGGCGCCAGGTGGTCGCGCGCGCTCCACCCGCGCGAGCCGCTTTCGGTAGACGGCGACGAGCTTTTCCCAGCGCCGCGCCGCCCGGCTGATCCGCTGGAGCCGATCGGTGAGGGTCGCCAACGTGGCGGCGGCGGCGGCGGTCTGTCCAGGCTCGTCGACGATCGGGACCTCGCGCGCCGAGCCGTCATCGAGCGCGCGCAGCATCGCCACGCAGCCGAGCAGCTCCGCCTCCTCAAACCCCAAGACCAGCAAGTCTTCCAAGAGCCGCACCCGCTCGACCGCGGCCGGCGCGAAGTGCGCCCCGTCGCCATCGCTCACCAGGTCGGCCTCGATGACGCCGCTCGCCAGCCACGCGCTCAGGCGCTCCACCGGCGCGCCGGACGCGTGGGCCAGCTCGTCGAGCCGCAGGTAGGTGGGCGGCCGCCGAAAGAACCGGCGGCGCTGCCGCGGCAGGCCGACTCGGCTCGCGATCGCGGCGATGTCTTTGAGTTGGTAGCCCAGCTCGACCAGCTCCAGGACCTTCTCCAACTCCTCACGCGCCTCCGCGCCGTAGAGAGGCTTGCCGGCGGCGCTGCGGGCGACCACGCGCAAGAGCCCCAGCCGCTCCATCTCCTGAACGAAGGCCGGCTGGGGTTCGAGACCCGCGAAGAGCTGATCCCACGTGAGGGTCTCGCGCGCCATCCGTCGCCCCTAGCCTTCGGCGCCGCCGGCCGCCGCCTTCTTGGGACGGCTCCGGCCCTCTGGAGCCTTCTTGGCCTTGGCGCCGGCCTTGGCCTTGCCGCCACCGTCGGCCTTCGGCTCGGCCTTCGCCTTGGCGCTGGCCTTGGGCTTGGCGTCCGCCTTCGCCTTGGCGCCCTTCCCCGCTCCCGCCTTGGGCTTCGCGTCGCCCGCTTTGGCCTTCGCGCCGCCCGGCTTGCCGCCTCGCTCCGCTTTCGCCTCGCTCTCCCCAGCGGCGGCCTTCGAGTCCTTCGGCGCGGGCGGCACTTGCGCTCTCCCCGGCTTGGGCTCGGCGTCCGCGGCCGCCTGCACGCTCGCGCCCGCCTGCAGCGGCTTCGCCGAGCGGCGCGCGTCACGGCGCTCAGCTCGGGAGCGCGACGACTTCGCGGTCTCCTCGTTGGCTTCGGGGGCCCGCTGCGTGGCCGGTCGCTCGGCCGCAGCCTGCTGCGACGCCGGCGGCCGGGCTTCGGCGGCCGCCTCCACAGGCGCCTGCCGCGGCGACCGCTCCGAGCCCTGCGCTGCCTTGCCCTGCGCTCCCTTGCCCTGCACGGGTTTGTCGCCGTCGCGCGTCCCCGAGGAGCGCTTCGCCCCGCCGCCCGAGGCCTTGTCGTCGTCGCGGTCGTCGCCGCCGTTAGCGCCATCGACGGCGTGCACGCGGTTTCGGTCACGCTCGACCTCCACCACGTTGGGGAAGGTCTTCAGAAAGCGCGTGAAGGTACGGAAGCCAAGCGCCATCTCATCAAAATCCGGCGCGACCTCGCCGAGGGCGTCCTTCAAACGCGCCAGGCTGACGGACTCGCCGTCGGGGCTGGCCAGCAGGATGGCCCGCCGCACATGCTCGGCGGCTTCGGCCTCGATCTCGGGCGCCAACACAGGCGCCTTTGACGGCGTCGCGTCGGCCTGCCGCGCCTGAGGCGCCCCGTTCGGCGCCAGCGCGCTGGTGACCTGCACCATGCCGCCGTCGAGCAGCTCGACCAGGTGGTCGAAGTTCCGCAAAAAACGCGTGAACGACGACGCGCCGTAGTTGCGCTCGGAGAACGTCGGATCCTGCTTGCGCATGCGATCCTTGATGACGCTCGCCCGAAAACGCGGACCGTGTTGGTCGACGCAGACCTGCACCGCGCGGCGGACCCGCTCCTCGGCCTCTTCCATGGAGACGCCCTGGACACGCTGGCCGACGAGGCTCTCGTAGAAGATGAACTCGTGGCAGATCTTGACCAGGATGTCGCTGGCCGCGGACTTCGCCGAGATGCCGACGACCCGCTTGCCGTGGTCGCGCAGGCGGTGGGCCAGCACGCCGAAGTCCGAGTCACCGCTGGCGATGACGAAGGTGTCGATGTGCGGTCGCGTGAAGAGGATCTCCATCGCGTCCACGCAGATGGCCGTGTCGGTGCGGTTTTTGTCGCCGATGCCGTAGCTGGGCAAGAACACCATCGCCACGCCCTGCTCCAGGAACTGGCGCTGGTAGCGGCGGTACCGACCCCAGTCGGCGTAGGCGCGGCGGACCATGACGTCGCCGCGTTCGTTGAGGGCGTCGATGACCGTGGAGACACGGAACTCGTCTCGAACGCCCAAGACAATATTTTCAAAATCGAAGAAGACGGCTACGGCGCCCAGGTCATCAGTCGTGTCGACTGAGAGCTGCTGGGCCCCGACGAACCGTTCGGGGATACGCATAAATTGTGATCTCTAAAGTGGGGCCGAACTGCGCCGAGATCCTCGCATCACCCGATGCGACGCCCTTGTGCGCAGTACCGCAGCCTCGTGTGCCCGAGACCTGCGGGAGCTGCCGAACCCCTCGCCGGCAGCTACAAATCGTCACCGCGTGCCTCGAACGAGGCGCCGCGATTCGCAGGCACAGTACAGCGTTCGGGGGCCCGTGTCACGGGTTGAGCACGCGCCGCCGCAGCTCACGCTTGAGCACCTTGCCTGAGGGCCCGGTCGGCATCGCGTCGACGGCGACCACCTCCACGGGGACCTTGTGGGGCGACAGGCGCTCGGCCGCGAACGCGATGAGGGCACCCTCGGCGAGCTGAACACCCTGGTGCAGCACGACCACGGCGACGACCACCTCGCCGAAGAAGGCGTCGGGCCGGCCGATGACGGCGACCTCGGCCACGGCCGGGTGGGCGGCCAGGTGGGACTCGACCTCGGAGGGGTAGACGTTTTCGCCGCCCCGGATGATGAGGTCGCGCGTGCGGTCGACCACCGTGAGGCGACCGGCGGCGTCGAGGCTGCCCAGATCGCCGGTTCGGACGTAGCCCTCGGCGTCCACCGGCTCGCCGCTGGCGTCGTCTCCGAGGTAGCCGGTCATCTGGTGCGGCCCGCGCAGGCGGATCTCGCCGACGGTGCCCGCCGAGACCGCGTGACCGTCCGGGTCGACCACGCGCAGATCCACGCCCGGCACCGGCGGGCCGACCGAGCCGACCGTGCGCGGGGCGGGCGGCGCGTCGATGGTCGAGAGCGTCGCCTCCGTCATGCCGTAGCCTTGCCGGATCTCGGCGCCCAGCCGTCGCTCGGCGGCCTGGAGGGTGGCGGTGGCCAGGGGGGCTCCGGCGCTGAGGCACCACCTCAGGGCGGGGGGCGGGCTGCCGAGCGGCTGTGCGGCCCACGCCGCGAACATCGTCGGGACCGCGGGCACCCAGGTGACGCCCTCGCGGCCCATCGTCTCGAGGCTGCGCGACGCGGAAAACGGCCCATCGAAGACCACCCGCGCCCCCGTCGCCAGCCCCATCAGCATGACCATGCGGACACCGAAGCTGTGGGCCAGCGGCAGGCTGCCCAGCACCACGTCCGCGGCGCTCAGGTCCAGCGTGCGCTGCGCGAGGGTGCGAGTGTGCGCCAGCAGCGCGTCGTGGCTGATGCGCACGCCGCGGGCGCTGGTCGTGGTGCCGGAGGTGAAGGGCAGCATCGCGTCGGAGCCGCCTTCGCAGGCGACGATCTCCCTGATGGGGACAGTGTTTTCTGCTGCCGCGGGGTCGACCACGCGCCACGGGAGACCGGCCGTCGGAGCCGCCCCCGACGCGGCGAGGAGCACGCCCAGCTCAGCGGTCTTGGCGCGCACGGCGACCTCGCTGGCCGTCGACTTCAGCGGCAGCGGGACCACCGTGGCGCCAGCGTAGATGACGCCGAACCACGCCTGGACGAAGGCGGCGCCGTTGGCGAGCTGTAGCCCCACCCGCGCGCCCGGCTCGACACCGAGGCCGACCAGCAGCCCGGCGACGCGGCGGGCGCCCGCGTCCAGGCTGGCGGCGGTGTAGCTGCGCCGGACGGGGTAGGTCTCGACGATGGCGGGCCGATCGCCAAAGACCTCGACCGCGTCGCGCAGCAGGCTGCCGACGTCTCGACTCAGGGCGCCCATGGGGTCAGCGCGAGTCCTCGCCCGAGGAGTCCAGCTCGGCCAGCTCCGCGACGGGCCTGCGCCCCGCGAAGCCGCCGTCTATCTCGTGCCACCACTCGACGCGCTTTTCACCGAAACGCCAGCAGAGCAGGACGTCGCGCCCGCCGACCCGGGCGTACCAGTCGACCAGCCCAGGGTCGAAGCCCTTCAGCACGCAGCCCGCGTCTTCGAGGGCGGCGCTCTCGTCGCGAAAGGCCGAGATCAGCGCCATCAGGGCCGCGCGATCGCTCACCACCGGGGGCGAGGCCCCCTCGACCGCCAGGGGGAAGTCGTCGCCGACCGGCGCGAAGCCGGCGGCCTCGAGGCGCGCGTAGACGCCGCGCATCTGTACGCGGAGCTGGATCAGGAGCTCGAACGCGGCGGCGACCTGGGGCACCATCCGGTCGGCCTCTTCGAGCGTGAAATATCGCCTGGTCATTGAACCTCCGAAGGGCCCGCGTCGAAATAAGTGGGCCGAAGCAGCACGGAGGCGCCCCACCGGCGTGTCCGCGAAAGCCGTCGCTGTCTCTGGATGCTGCAAGGACTCGCGGACGCGCCGGTGGGGATGGATCCGCCGCGAGCTCGGCGCGGTCATTTTGACGCGGACCCGAAGTGCCGAGGGTGGCACAGAAGGGCGCTGGCGGCCAAGCAAGAGACACCCCCGACCGTGCCGGCTCGCGGGCGCCACCGCCCCCTTGCGCCGCGCGAAGCTCTCCGGGCACTGTGGGCCCATGTCTCGTCTCATCGCCTATCTCCATGGCTTCGCGTCCAGCCCCGCCTCGACCAAAGGCCAGCGCCTCGCCAGGGACCTCGGCGCGCGCGGGCTGCGGCTGCACCGGCCCGATCTCGCCCAGCCGGATTTCGCCCGCCTGACCGTGTCGGCGAGCCTTCAGGTCCTCGACCGGATGGACGCCGAGCACGGCGCGCGGCGGCGTTGGTGCATCGTCGGCTCCAGCCTGGGCGGCTATCTGGCGGCGCTGTGGGCTGAGAGAAACCCGGCGCGCGTCGACCGGCTGGTGCTGCTCTGCCCCGCCTTCAACATGAACCAGTGGTGGCCGCGGGTGGTGGGGGCGGACGGGATGACGCACTGGCGAGCGCACGGCCACCTCGCGATGCCGGACGCCCGGGGCGTGATGACGCCGGTGCACTGGCGCTTCATCGAGGACGCGCTGACCTACCCGGCCTTCCCCGAGGTGCCCTGCCCGACCCTGATCCTCCACGGGGAGCGGGACGCGACGATCCCGGTGGAGAGCTCGCGATCCTATGGCGAAGCGCGCGATCGCGTGCGCGTCCAGACCCTGGACGACGACCACGCGCTCGCGGCCTCGCTCGACGCGATCAGCGCCGCCGTCGTCGCCGAGTTCGAGTTGGGGGCTCCTCTTCCGGGAGCGCCTTGACCAACTGGTCGGCCAGCTCCGCCAGCGCGCTGGCCCCGTCATCGCCGCCGTACAGGTAGCGGTAGGCGGCCCAGGCGCTGAAGACCGCGCGCACGTAGTCGCGGGCCTCTTGGTAGGGGATCTCCTCCACGAAGCGCATCAGGTCCCGCTGGCGGGTGGAGCGCAGCCAGCCGCGAAGGCGCCCCGGCCCGGCGTTATAGGCCACGGCCACCAGGGGCAGCGAGCCGTCGAAGCGCGCGGCGATGCGGGCGAGGAACTCGACGCCCAGCCTGACGTTGTCGGGCGGATCCAGGAGATCCTCGTAGGCGCTGGTGCGCGCGCTGATCTTCCGCAGCCAGTCCGCCGTGCCCGGCATCAACTGGAGCAGGCCGCGGGCGCCCGCGTGGCTGACCGCCGTGGTCTTGTACGCGCTCTCGATGCGCATCACGGCCCAGACCAGGAAGGGATCCACGCCGTGGCTCGCCGATTCGCGCTCCACCAGCGCGCGGAAGGGCGTCGGGTACGCCGCGCGCCACAGCGCCGCCTGACCCTCGACGGGCGACGAGACGCCCAAGCGATCCAGCGCCCGTGACGCCACGCGGGCGCCGCGTCGAGGAGCGCCGGCCTGGGTCAGCAGGTGGGAGAGCCAGAGCGCGTGGTCGGGCGTGCCTGCGAAGTCCACCTCGTCGGCTTCCGCGGCGACGGCGTCCGCCAACCCCAAGAGCGCCAGGGTCTCCAGGCGCAGACAGGTCCCGCCGCAGCCCGTCGGGCGGGTGGCGCCCTCGCCCTTGACCGACGTCACGGCGGCGAGCCGCGCCCGCAGCGCCCCGGCCTTTTCCGGGGACACGCCGTCGAGGGCGACCAGCGCCGCCAGGCCATACCAGGCGACTGGGAAGCGGAGGGCGAGCTCCGCGTAGGCCGTCGCCGCCTCGTCGATGCGCCCCAGACGCACGAGGGTCTGCGCGTGCCAGTAGTCGAGCTGCCCCCAGGTGCGCTCGCGCGACGGGCGGTAGCCGCTGGCGACCAGGGGCCCGAGCAGCGCCGCCGCGCGGGAGGGGCTGTTTTGGCGGTCCAGGCGGGTCCACAGCCGCATCGCCTCTTCCCCGACCGGGTCGAAGTAGATGTACCCGCGCAGCCGCCCGCGGACCTTGGCGGCCAGCGCGCCCAGATCGCCCCGGGCCCCGTCGAGGACGCGCAAGGCCGGCAGACCGTGGCGGCGAAACGCGACCGGATCGCGGGCCTCGGCGTGGCCCAGGCGGGCGGCGAGGCTCCCGCTCGGCCCCTCGCTGACGAACCCGAGGAAGGCCAGGCGCACGAGGTAGGCCTCGGTCTCGATCGGGACCTGGGCGGTCGGGCAGCTCGCAAGGGCGTCGCCGAGGGCGTGCGCGGCGCCGGGGTGATCGCGCAGATAGAGGCGGGCGCGACCCAGCGTCACCAGGGCCTCGCAGCGCGCCACGGCGTCCTCGGGGGTGCCGGCGAGCAGGGTCAAGGCCCGCTCGCTGGCGCTGCGAGCTTGGCCCCAGCGGCGCGCGCCGAGCAGAAGGCGCGCGCGGTGGGCCTCGGCGGTAGCGGTGTCCATGGGGGGGAGCTCGCGGAGCAAGGCGTCCGGGATGTCGTTGAAGCCGATCCCCCCTTCGCCGATGCCGCCCGCCAGCAGGCGCACGGCCGCGAACTGCGCCCCCGCGGCGGCCAGGGCCTCGGCCGCCACCAGCCGCGCCGCGCGACCCGCCGGGCCAGGGCCGACGAAGGGCAAGGCGAGGGCGGCGCCGAGCAGGGGGTACAGGCGAGAGACGCCGCGGGCCGCCGCGACCCTCAGCCAAGCGCTCACGCCCGGGACGGCGAAGCCCCCGCCGATGAGGCGCATGGCGGCCGAGAGGTTGCCACCGAGGGCGCGCACGACGTCGACCGCGGGCGTCTCGGGGACGACGGTCGTCTGGGAGAGCCAATGAAGGAGCCGGGCCGCGCCCTCGGGGTCGTCGTCGGCCAGGCGGGCCTTCACGCGGTCCAGCCAGGGCCCGACGGCGAGGCCGGCGTCGTGGGACGCGTCGAGGTCGAGCGGGTCGGCGTCGAAGGGCTCCGCGTGCAGCGAGCTCGGCCCCGCGGTGCTCAAGAGAGGGTCCGGCGGCGGCGAGGTGGCGCCGAGCGCGTCGCCATGGCTCGTCCCGACGCCCGACCCGACGCCCAACCCTATGATCAGGCAGATCCCGAGGCGGGCCAGGGGCGCGAGCCGGAGCCGGCCGGGCACAGCGGAGCGGAGTGGCGCGTACTTCATCGCGCTCAGGGTGTCACGCCTCGGCGGCCAGTACCAAAGGACCGCCGATCTCGTCGGGGAGATCGGCGGCCCACCGGCCGCGCGGAGGCGGGCCCGGGCTCAGCGCTCGCCGAGCCGGCGCAGGTAGTCCTTCGCCTCCTCGATCCACCGCTTGTCGAGACCGCCGGCCTCGCCGTCCTTGAGCGCGCGCCGAAGCTGGGCGGCCGCCCCG
>CAZNZH010000230.1:0-8102 GCA_964577445.1 uncultured Myxococcales bacterium | reverse complement strand
ACACCGGGGGCGGCCAATCCGCCCTGCCCCACGCCGAACCCGGTGGACCGCTGCCGGCTGGACGAGGCGGCGGTCGCCGCGGTCCTCAAGGGCCAGAGCGCCACGTTCACCGGGACCGTGCGCGAGGCGGGGCTGACGACGCTCACCTCGGGCACGGACCCGACGCCGCTGGTCTTGGTCGAGGTCGGGACCGGGCCGCCGGGCTCCGACCCGAGCGTGGACGCGACGGGCTGGACGCTGACCGCCGCCGCGCCCGACCTGAGCTGGGACGCGGCGGCGGGCGGCGGCGACCTCGGCGACGACCGCTACGGCGCCTCGCTCGCCGGCTCCAAGCCAGGCGCGTTCGACGTGGCTCTGCGGGTCTCCGTCGACGGCGGGCTGACCTGGACCTGGTGCGACCGCGACCCCAAGACCCCAGGAAATGACGGGTCGAAAGACGGCTACCAGGCGGCCCAGGCCGGACACCTCGCGGTCAGCGCCACGCCCTGCGACCCGAACCCGTGCACGGCCCCGCCGGCCGCCACCTGCGACGGGGACGTCCTGACCACCCACCCCGCGCCCGGCGCCTGCGCGGTCAACGGCGCCAACGGCGTGTGCACCTACAGCGACGTCCAGGTGAGCTGCGCTGCGTCAGGCGGCGCGTGCTCCGGTGGCGCCTGCGTGGGGACCGCGCCGAGGCCGGCGCCGGGCGAGGTCGCCATCGCCGAGCTGATGATCGACCCGGCGAAGGTCAGCGACCAGTCGGGCGAGTGGCTGGAGCTGGCCAACATCGCGGCCCACGCCGTGCTCTTGGACGGCTGCGTGCTCGAGGATCTGGTGGGCGGCGAAAAGCACATGATCGCGCCCGCGACGCCGCTGCTCGTGGAGCCGGGCGCGGTGGCGCTGCTGGGGCGCTCGGCGGACACCCTGAAAAACGGCGGCGCCCCGGTGCGGTATGCCTACGGCAACGGGTTTCAGCTCTCCAACACCGCCGACGCCGTGATCCTGCGCTGCTCGGGCGCCATCGTGGCGATGGTCGAGTATGGCGACGACGACTGGCCCTTCGGCCCCGGCGTGGCGATGCAGCTCGACCCGAGCGCCTTCGGAGCGCCCGGGGCGAGCGCCCCCGACGCGTGGTGCGCGGCCTACACGCCCTACGGCGCCGGGGATCTCGGGACGCCCGGCGGGCCGAACCCGCCCTGCCCCACCGCCGCGCTGCCCGATTGGTGCCGGCTCCAGCTCGACGCCCCGCTCACCGCCCACGCCGGATCCGAGGTCAGCGTGCATGGCCGCGTGCGCAAAGCCGGCCTGACCACCCTCACCCCGGCCACCGACCCGAACCCGCTGTTGCTGGCGGAGATCGGCTACGGCCCGCAGGGGTCGAGCCCGCAGACGCTGACGGCGAGCTGGAGCTTCCTCGCCGCAGCCCCCGACGCGACGTGGCTGGACACCGCGGACCCCGGCGCCGACGACTACGTGGCGAGCTTTTCGGCGCCCGCGCCCGGCACCCGCGACGTCGCGTTCCGGTTCTCCGTCAACGGCGGGGCCTCGTGGCTCTACTGCGACCGGGCCAGCGGTGTCGCGGGCGAGGACGGGTCGGAGGACGGCTACCAGACGGCGAACGCCGGGTCGCTGACGACCACGGCCGGGCCCTGCGACCCGAACCCCTGCGCCACGCCCCCCGCGGCGAGCTGCGCCGCTGACGTGCTGACGACCTGGGCGGCCCTCGGGAGCTGCGCGGTCGCCGGCGACGCGCCGTCGTGCAGCTACGAGGCGTCCACGGTCGATTGCCGGGCGGCCGGCGGCGCATGCGTCGGCGGCGCGTGCGCAGGCACCGCGGATCCGCCCGAGGTGGGCGCGGTCATCGTCACGGAGCTGCTCCGAGACCCGGTGGCGGTGAGCGACGCGCTGGGCGAGTGGGTGGAGCTGCGCAACGTCGGCTCGGTCACCGTGGATCTCTGGGGTTGCGTCTTCGGCGACGACGGCACCGACGCGCACGTCATCGATCCGGGCGGGCCGCTTTTGCTCGCGCCGGGCGAGTACCTGGTCATGGGCGAGTCGGACGCGCTGGAGCTCAACGGCGGGGTCGCCGTGGATTACGTCTATAGCGGGGTGACCCTGACGAACACGACGGCGGACGAGGTGGTGCTGAGCTGCGCGGGCGACGTCATCGACCGCGTCGCCTGGGCCGCCACGGGCTGGCCCAAGGCGGCCGGCAAGGCGATGCAGCTCGACCCGGCGGCCTTCGATGGGACCCAAAACGACCTCGCGGCGTCATGGTGCAACGCAAGCGTCACCTACGGGAAAGGCGACCGCGGAACCCCAGGATTGGACAACACGAGCTGCCCATCTGACCCATGCGTCGGCGTCGTGTGCGGTGTAGCACCCGCGCCGGACTGCAGCGGCGGTGTGGCGAGGACCTTCGGCGCGGGCAGCACCTGCTCCGCTGGCGTGTGCCAGTGGCCGGTCGCGTCGAGCGTCGACTGTGTCGAGACCGGCCTCGTCTGCCTCGGCGGGGCCTGCGTGCCCGCCGGCGCGATGCCCGCCGCGGGTGAGATCGTGGTGACCGAGCTGATGGTGCGCCCGCTCGCGGCGGCTGGCGGAGGTGGGCAGTGGATCGAGCTGACCAGCACCGTGGACACGCCGCTGCTCGTCGGCGGCTGCGCGCTCGAGAGCGCCGGGGACGCGCCGTGGCCCATCCCGGCGGGCGTCGTCCTGGCGCCGGGGCAGCGGCTGGTCATCGGGGCGAGCGGGGACCCCAGCCAGAACGGCGGCCTCGCGGTGGCGCTGGCCCACGGCGGGGCGATCGCCCTGGACCCCGAAGGCGACTCGGTCGCGCTGACCTGCGGCGGGGCGCTCATCGACGGCGTCAGCTTCGACGCGCTGGACTGGCCGTGGTCGGAGGGGCGCGCGCTGAGCCTCGACCCGAGCGGCACCGACGCCGTGGCCAACGACACGCCGGGGGCCTGGTGTCTCGCGACGACCAGCTACGGCTTGGGCGATCTGGGCAGCCCCGGCGACGCCAACGGCGCCTGCCCGCCGGTGGACGCGGTGGACCGGTGCAGGCTCGAGGGCCCGGCCGAGCTGACGCTGCTGCTGGGCGAGAGCGCCCTGGTGGCGGTCCGATACCGCGAGGCCGGCCTCACCGACCTGAGCGGGGCCACCGACGCCGACCCGCGGCTGGTCGTCCAGTTGGGGCGCGGCCCGCTGGCGAGCGACCCCGTGGTGGACGCCGACCTCTGGACCCTGGTCGACGCCGCGCCGAACGCCGCGTGGCAGGACGGCGCAGCGCCCGGGTTCGACGAGGCGCAGGCGCTGCTGGCCGCCGTCGAGGTCGGCGGCTCGAGCTACGCCTTCCGCGTGTCGGTGGACGCCGGCCAGACCTTCGCGTGGTGCGACCGGGCGGGCCCCGATCCGGGCGAGGATGGCTCCGAAGACGGCTACCAAGGGGCGCTGGCCGGGCTGCTGACCAGCGCCGGCGATCCCTGCGCGCCCAACCCCTGCGTGACGCCGCCGCCGGCCTCGTGTGTGGCCGGCGTGCTCGTCACGCCCACGGGCACCGGCGCCTGCACGGCTGGCCCGGCGGGCGCCGCCTGCGCGTACGACGAGCTGACCACCGACTGCGCAGCCCTGGGCGGTTCCTGCGCGGGCGGCGCGTGCGTCGGCCTCTCGACGGCGGCCGGCCCGGGCGACGTGGTCTTCACCGAGCTGATGAACGACCCGGCGCTGACCACCGATCCCAACGGCGAGTGGCTCGAGCTGGCCGTGGTCGGGCCGAACCCCGTAGACCTGTCGGGCTGCGTGCTGCAGAGCGACGGCGACGCCGACCGCGTGATCTCGGCCGGGACGCCCCTGGTCGTCGCGCCGGGCGTGCGCGTCGTGTTCGCCCGCAAAGCCGACCCGGCGGTCAACGGCGGCGTGTCGCCCGCGTGGGCCTGGCTGACCGGCCTGACGCTGGGCAACGGCGCGGACGCGGTGCGCTTGCTGTGTGGCGGCCAGCTCATCGACGCGGTGGCCTGGGACGGGGGGCCGACCTTCCCGGCGACCCCGGGCGCGTCGATGCAGCTCAGCTCCGGCGCGACCGACGCGACCGCCAACGACAGCGGCGCCTCCTGGTGCGCCTCCACGACCGCGTACGGCCTCGGCGATCTGGGCTCGCCGGGCGAACCCAACGGGAGCTGCCCATGACCAAGCGCCGCGTCGCCTCCTTTGATATCGGGACCCACACCACCAAGCTCCTCGTCGCCGACGTCGAGGACGGGCGCCTGACCAGCGCCCGCGAGGTCTTGCGCTTCACGCGCCTCGGCGAGGGCTTGCGGCCCGGCGGGCCTGTCAGCGTCGACGCGCTCGCCCGCCTGGACGCTGCGCTCGCCGAGCTGGTCGGCGTCGCCGACGCCCTGGACGCCGACTCCTACGTGGCCGGGCTCACCAGCGCGGCCCGGGACGCCTCCAACGCAGCCGAGGTGCTGGCCGCGGTCGCCCGCCACGGCATCGACGGTCGCATCGTCAGCGGCGAGGAGGAGGCCGACCTCACCCTCGCGGGCGTGCTCAGCGACGGCTTCAGGCGGAGCGTCTCGGTCATCGACATCGGCGGCGGCTCGACCGAGATCATCTGCGGCCGCCCCGGCGCGGTCACCTACCGAGCCAGCCTCGAGATCGGCAGCGTTCGCCTGCGCGATCGGCACTTCGCGTCGTCGCCGCGGCCTGCGCCCGAGGCCGTCGCGCGCTTCCGCCGCGACGCCCGCGCCGCCCTCGACGAGGCCGCCCCGCCTCGACCGCTGCCGGGGCCGGTCATCGGCGTGGCCGGCACCGTGGCCTGCCTCGCGGGCTTGGCGACGGGGCTCGAGCGCTTGGACCCCGAGCGCCTCGAGGGCGCGAGGGTCGACGCCGTCACGGTCAGCCGGCTGGCGCGCCATCTGCTCACGCTCACCCCCGACGAGGTCCTGGCCCTGGCCCCCGAGCTGCTAGCGGGCCGCGCGAGCCTCCTCGCCAGCGGCGCGACGCTCTTGGACGTGCTGCTGGAAGGGCTCGCGGTCGGCGAGGTGCGCTACTCGACGCGCGGCCTGCAGCACGGCCTCGCCCTGAGCGCCGGCTGACCCCGCCGAGGCCGCGCGCTCAAGCCCCTAGACGCGCGACCGCGGCGAGGCCACCAGCGCCGCCCACCCGTCCATGTCCAGCGGGGTGAAGGTCCCGGCCGCTTCGTCGAGGTGGTAGAGCGGGTCGCCGACGCGCCCGGGGTCTGCACCTTCTTCTTGAAGGGCGGTCTTGTCGACCTTCAGAGACGCCGTCATGGGCAGCGTGGCCACGACGCGCACGAAGCGCGGGCGGGCGGGCGGCGTGAGGTTTTTCGCGACCAAGCGGTACAGCGCCTCGCCGTCGAAGACCGTGTCCGGCGTGAGCTGGATCGCGGCCATCCCCGCGCGCCCCTCGCGACCTCGGAGTGCCACGCCGTAGACCGCGGCCATCGACACGAAGCTGGCCTCCGAGATCACCGACGCCACCTGGGCGCTGGAGACGTTTTCGCCCTTCCAGCGGAAGGTGTCGCCGAGGCGGTCGATGAACCAGAAGTCGCCGTCGGCGTCGCGACGCAGCAGGTCGCCGGTGTCAAACCAGGCGTCGCCGGGCTCGAAGAGGTCGCGCAGCACGCGGCGCGAGGTGGTCTCGGCGTCGACGTAGCCCTCAAAGCGCGCCAGCGGGTGCTCGGAGTTGATGCGCGAGACCATGAGGCCGGGCTCGTCGGGTTTGCAGCGTTGGGCGAAGCCGTCGGGCGCTCGCAGGGGCGCCTCGGCGGCGATGTCCCAGCGCACCAGCGCGACCTCGCCCGCGCCGGTGATGGGCTGCCCGACCGAGCCGATCTTGTGGCCGCCGACGTTGGCGAGCACGACGTTTCCTTCGGTGGATCCATAGAATTCGAGGACGCGCACGGGGCCGAAGCGCTCGAGCAGGTGCTCCCAGACCTCGCCGCGCATGCCGTTGCCGACGAAGAGGCGGACCGGGTGGTCGGACTCGTCGGGGTGGCCGGGGGCGCCGACGAGGTAGCGGCAGAGCTCACCGACGTAGACGACGACGTCGGCGCCGTAGCGGCGGACGTCCTGCCAGAAGCGGCTGGTGGAAAAGCGCGGGGCCAGGGCGAGGCGCGAGCCGCCGCAGAGCGCCGCGCCGCACGCGACGAGGATGCCGGTGGCGTGGTGCAGCGGGAGCGCGCAGTAGACGGTGCTCTGCGGGGTCAGCTCGCAGATGATGGCGGCCCACAGCCCGGCGGCGACCTGGCGCATGTTGGTGATGCGGGCGGCTTTGGGCAGGCCCGTGGTGCCGGATGTGAAGAGGAGGAGCGACAGATCTCGGGCGAAGCCGCCATCGACGCCGGCGCCAGCGGGGGGATCGCCGGGGTCCTCGGCGACCAGGGGGTCCAGGTCGACCGCACCGTCCGGGACGACGCGCTGGGCGTGGGTCGAGCCGAGGATCCAGACGGGGCGTGACGCCGCGGCGGCGAGGGAGGCGTCGGCGTGCTCGGAGTCGGCGATGATGGCCTCGACGGCGCCGGCCCTGAGCGCGTGGGCGAGTGAGTCGCCGCGGGCGTCGGCGTTGAGGAGCACCGCGACGGCGCCGAGGCGGTTCAGGGCGGCGACGGCGGTGAGGTAGTCGGGGTGGTTGCCCATGAAGACGGCGACGTGGCGGCCGCGGCTGACGTCGAGCTCCCAGAGCACGCTGACGAGCTGGTTGACGCGCCGATTCGCCTGCTCGTAGGTGTAGGCGCGCCCCTCCCAGAGAAAGAAGGTCTGGTCGGGGATGGCGCGGGCCTGCTCGCTGAGGATGCGGGCGATGCTGATCTTGGTGTGGTCGGCGAGGCCGAGGAGGCGGACCAGGCGGGGGAACTGCCAGCGGGCGATGGACGCGGCCCCGGTCACCGCGAGGGCGGCGTCGCCGAGGCCGTGCCAGGAGGCGCGGGCGGCGCGGGCGAGCCACTCGGCGAGCGGGGAGTCTGGCGCGGGCGCGCCGGCGGGCGCGTGGGCGGGCGCGTCGGACAGCGCGGTGGGCATCGGCCCGCGGCCGGCCTGCCAGCGAATCCACGCGGCCACGGCGGGCCAGGTCAGGGTCAGGGCGCGCGACCCCACCACGAGGCCGAAGTGCCCGGCGTCGACGGCCACCGTGTGAGCCTCGGCGTGCGGGGCGGCGCGCTCGATGGCACGCACCGAGCCCGGGCGCGCGAACTCGTCGCGGGTGCCGACGAAGTACAGGATCGGACACGAGATATCGGCCAACGACACGCTGCGGCCGGCGATGACAAACCCGCCCGAGGTCATGCGGTTCTGGACGACGAATTGGAGGGCGAACTCGCGAAAGGCCGGGCCCGGCCAGCCGATGAAGCCCTCGCCGCCCAAGAAGCGGCGCTGGGGCTCACTGCGCTCGAGCGCGGCGCGGTCGTCGAGGACGCCGAGGGTGCCGAAGAGGTGCTTGAGCTCCTGGCGCGGGCTGAGCAGCTTGAAGCCGGTGCTGGTCAGCGCGCCCGGCAGCCCGTCGATGCGGTCCAGGGCGCCGGCGAGGCCCTGACCCAGCGCCGAGAAGAAGCGCTCGGCCAGGGTGTCGTCCAGGCGGAAGGGCAGGTTGCGGCGCATGTCGACGGGGCTGCCCAAGGTGATGACCGAGGCGACGTCGCGGGAGTGGCGGAGCGCGGCGGCCTGGTAGGCGAACATGCCGCCTTGGGAGTAGCCGCCCAGATGCACCGGGCCGCCGGTGCGCGCCGCGACCTCGTCGATGGCCCGGTCCACGGCGAGCACGTGGTCGTCGAGGGTGCGCGACATCCCGCCTTCGGCTTGCTCGGGCGCGCCGAAATCGACGACCCACACGTCGACGCCTTGGGACGCGAGGCTGGCCACGGCGGACAGCTCGGGCGAGATGTCGTAGACGTCGGCGGTCACCATCAGCGGCGGGACCAAGAGCAGCGCGGCGCCGGCCGGCTCGTCGACCTGGGGCCCGTGGTAGTGGCGAAGGGAGAGCACGCCCTCGTCCAGCGCGACGTCAAAGGGCGCGCGGTAGGGCTCGCCGAGGCGCCCCTTCGCCAGGATCTCCCAGGCGTTTTCGGCGCCCCGGCCCCACGCGCGCACCCGGCGGCGCATCTGGTC
>CAZNZH010000229.1:0-8106 GCA_964577445.1 uncultured Myxococcales bacterium | reverse complement strand
ATGCCTGGGAGCGGCTGGTCGCGCTGTACCGGGGAACCTTGGAGTCCGAAGGTGACACCCGGCTGCAGGTGGAGTGCCTCGCCAAGGTGGCGCGGATTCAGGAGCAGCACCTGGGCGACCCCGAGGGCGCGTACGAGAGCTTGAAGGCGCTCGTGCTGCGCATCGAGGACCCTGAAGAGACCTTGGACGCGCTGGCCGCGCTCGCCGAGCGTCTGGATGTGTTCGCCGACCTCGGCGCGCTGCACCGACGAATGATCGCCGAGGGCCTGGCAAGTCCGAATCAAATCGCGAGGTACGCGCGCCTTGCGTTGCAACATCTCGACGATCCCGCCGCGGCCATCGCCCACTACACCCTGGCCCTGGAGCGCCGCCCCGAGCTCGCCGACGCTCGCGCCGAGCTGCTGGAGCTGCTCGAGGCGCGTGAGGCCTGGCCGGAGCTCGTCGATTGGCTTGACGCATCCGCACACCACGCGCTCGACGCGCAGCAGAAGCGCGACTACCTGCTCCGGGCCGCGGACATCTCGGCCAAGCTGCTCGACGCGCCCGACCGAGCAGCCGGCCTGCTCGAGCAGGCGCTGGAGCTGTCGCCGACCGACGCCCAGCTCGCGACGCAGATCGCGGATCTGTGGAGCAGCCTGGGCCGGCAGGATGCCCTCCGGGCGCACCTGCGAGCGTGGATCGAGCGCAGCGACCCCGCGACGGTCGGCCCCTTCCGGCTTCGCCTCGCCGAGTCGCTCTTCCGCGACGCCGAGACCGCGGCCGAGGCGGTCGCCGACGTGCGCGCAGCCCTCAGCGTCATGGCGGCCCCCGAGGACGCCGAGCTGCTCTTGGTGAACTTCCTCGCGGCCCCGGCTCACGAGGGCCCGGCGTGGAAGGCGGGCGTCGACTCCGCCGCGGTCTTGCTCGAGGCGAGCCTCGACGAGCGGGCCACCGACCGGCTGCGGGCCACCATCGCCGAAGCCCGGTTCCGTGTCCTCGACCCGAGCGCAGACCGCCGCGCGGCGTTGCTTGAGCTGGCGCGGACCCACGACGCCGCCAACGACGTGGACGCCGCCTTTGAGCGGCTCGCGCAAGCCGCCCACGAATCGCCCGGCGACTCGGAGACGGAGGCGCTGCTCGAAGATCTCGCCCGTCGTCGTGATCTCTGGCCGCGCCTCGCCGACCGCTACGAGTCGTGGCTCGGCGACGCGCTCAAGCCGGCGCTGGAACAGAAATACATCCATAAAATCGCGCACATCCACGACACCGTGCTCGGCGACGACGACGCGGCGGCGCCGTGGTACGAGCGCCTGCTGGCCAAGCAGCCGGGGAACATCGACGCGCTGTCGATGCTGGCACGCTACCACGCTGAAAATGAGCGCCCGAGCGACGAGGCGCGCGTCCTCATCCTGTGGATCGAGGCGGAGAAGGCGCCGGACGCGCTGTCGGCCCATCGCCGCCGCCTGGCCATCCTGCGCATGGACGCGCTCGGCGAGCCAGCCGGCGCCATCAAGCTGCTGCTGGCGGATCTGCCGGCCTCGGCCCGCGATCCCGACCTCCGTAGCCGCCTCCAACGCTTGCTCGGCGAGGCCCATCGGTTCGACGATCTCTCGCGGGTGCTCGCGCTCGCGCTCGAGGACGACTCGCTCACCGCCGAGACCCGGATCGATCTGTTGGCGCGGCGGGCGCAGACCGCTGAGGTGCACACGGGCGACCTCGAGGCGGCCCGTGACGCGGCGCGCGCGATCCTGGCGCTACAGCCGGACCACGCGTTCGCGCTCACCACGCTCGAGCGGGTGGAGCGGCGCCGCGAGGACTTCCCCGCGGTGGACGCCGTGCTCAAGCAGCGCATCGACGCGGCGCCGAGCGACTCGATGCGCGCGCGGCTCTTGATCGAACGCGCGGAGCTCGCCGTGGCGCACCTCGACGCCCCCGAGGCCGCGCTGTCGTACCTGAACATCGCCTCGGAGCTTGAGGGGCCTGGGGCCGGCTCGGAGGCGCTGCGCCAGGGTTTCGAGGCGCTGCTGCGACCGGCCTCGACGCGCCTCGCCGCCGCCCGAGCGCTCGAGCCGCGCTACGAAGCCGTCGAGGACTGGCCGGGATTGGCGAGTGTGTTGGCGATGCAGCAGCCAGGCCTCGACAGCGACGCGGCCCGCGAGGCCCTCGCGCGCAGGACAGCCCAGGTCATGCGCGAGCGCATCGGTGACGCGGGCGCCGCCCTCCGCGTCCTCCTCGCCGCGTTCGAGACGCTGGGTGGCGCCGCGGGCATGCGTCCCGATATCGAAGCGGTCGCCGAGGCGAGCGGCTCATTTGCCCAGGTCACCGCGGCCGCCCGGAGGGTGATGGCGGCGCAGCCCGAGCCGGGCGTGGTGCGGGATCTCGGGCTGTGGGTCGGCGCCATAGAGCGCGACCGGCTGGCAGATCCCCGCTCGGCGACCGAGAGCTTCGAGAAGGTCCTCAGCGCCGACGAGCTGAATCACGAGGCGATGGAGGCCCTCGATGGTCTGTACCGCGAGCTGAACGCCAGCGACGAGCTGCGAAACCTCCTGGACCGCCGGCTGACCATCGTCCGCGACGAGGAGCGGCCGAAGATCTTGGAGGAGCTGGCGGTGCTCGCCGCCCAGAGCGAGGGGCCCGCGGCGGCGCTGCGCTGGTGGCGCGATCTCCTGTGGAGCCGCCCGAGCCACGCGGCGGCCCGCCTGAGCGTCGAGGCCATGCTCGACGACGCGGCGACGTCACGGGAAGCGATCGAGGTCCTCGAGCCGCTCTACCGCCAGGACTCCGACTGGTCAGCGCTCGCGGCGATCTACGAGCGACAACTCGCCGTCACCGAGCCGGGCGCGGACGCCACCCGCCTGCACACCCAGCTCGCCGACCTGTATGAGAATCGTCTCGATGACGGCGGCCAAGCGTTTGACCACCTCGCCGCGGCGCTCCGGGCTCAGCCCGAGGATGTGGCGTCTTTGCGACGTCTCGAGCATCTGGCCAGCGCGGGCTCGCGGTGGTCCGACCTGGCGGAGCTCTTGGAGGGGCTCCTGCCCCAGCTCGACGATCGCACGCGGCGCACGGATCTCCTGCTGCGCGTGGCTCAAATTCGTGAGGTGAAGACGGAGCAGCCGGGGCTGGCCATCGCCTCGCTACGCCAAGCCCTGACCGAGCAGCCCGACCACCGGGCGGCGTTGATGGGCCTGCGCCGGCTCCACCGGGGCGCGGGCGACGAGCAGGAGCTCGCGGAGGTCACCGCCGCGCTGGCCCGCCTGACCCCCGGTGGCGAGCAGCACGCGGCGCTCTGGAACGAGGTGTTCCTCCTGGCGACGCGGCTCGGCGACGATGACTTGCGTGTGGAGGCCGCGCGGGCCAAGGCCGAGGGCAGCGGCGGGAGCATCGAGGAGCTGGCCGAGGTCTACGAAGACGCCGGGCACTTCGACGCGCTGGCCGAGCTGCTCGCGAAGCGCGCCGAGGCTGCCGGCACCGCCACGGAGCGTGCGGCCCTTCGCATCCGACTGGGGACCCTGCGCGCGGTGCATCTGGACGACCCCGACGGCGCCGCCGACGCGTTCTCGGACGCGCTGGAGCAGGACCCGGACTCGAGCGAGGCGTTCGCGGCCCTCGACCGCATCTACCGAGCGCGCGAGGACTGGGGCAGCCTCTTCGGTCTCCTGGTCCGGCGCGCGGAGCAGCTCGGCGAGACCCCCGAAGCCGGGGCGCTCTGGGCCGAGATCGCCAGCGTCTCCGAGGAGCGGCTGGACAACCAGGCCGAGGCCGTCCGCGCCTACGAGCGAGCGCTGGCGCGGGGGTCCGAGCGCGCGCGCGACGAGCTGATCCGGATCTTCCGGGCGCGACAGCGTCACGAGGAGCTGGCCGCGCTCCTCATCGCCAAGGCGCGGGACACGAAGCCCCCGGCGTCCCTCGACCTGCTGGCCGAGGCGGCGGAGCTGACGATCGGACCGCTCGGGCGTCCGGACGACGCGCAGACGCTGCTCGACGAAGCCGCGGCGTTGGACCCCGAACACAAAGGGCTGCGGCACGCGCTCGCCTCGCTGCGGGGTAGCCAGGGACGGCACGCCGAAGCGGCGGCGTTGCTGGACGGCCTGCTGCCCGATCTAAAGGGCCCCGCCAAGGTGAAAGCCCTGCTCGAGCTGGGTCGGCTCTACCGGGAACACCTCGAGCGGCCGCACGACGCGGCGAAGGCGATGCTCGCGGCGCGCGACCTCGCGCCCGAAGACGCCGGCCTCACGGTCGTCTTGCGCGAGCTGCTTGAGCAGACCGGCTCGTGGGAGCAGCTCAGCGACCTGCTCGAGGCCGAGTTCAAGGCCGCGACCTCGCCCAACGATCGCTGCGATCGCGCGCTGGCGCTCGCTCGATTGCACCAGGAACACCTCGGGGACGCCGCGGGGTTCACGACGTGGATCGCGCGCGCTGAAGAGGCCCGGCGTGACAGCCCGGACGTGGCCGAGGCGTTGATCGCGTGGCACACCGAGCGCAAGGAGTGGGCCGAGGTGGCCGCCCGCCTGGAGTGGCTGGTCAACTACCTGCAAGGCAAAAAGCTCCTGAGCGATCTGCCGCGGCGCGCCTATGAGCTGGGCGGCCTCTTCGAGCGGCTCGACGAGCCCGAGAAGGCTCTGGAGTACTACAAGATCGCCCTTCAGGCGGACTGCACCTACCTGCCGAACCTCGTCGCGTTCGGGCGGCTCCTCATCGCGCGCGAGAGCTGGGATCGCGCGCTGCGGGTGCACCAGAATCTCCTGATGCAGCGACAGAAGATCGAGGACGCCGAGACGCGCTCCGGTGTGCTCTACAACCTCGCCCTCGCCTGCCACGAGCTGAAGCAGGACGCCCAGTCCAAGCAGTACATCAAGCGCCTCCTCGCTGAAGCGCCCGGCCACGCGGAGGGCCTGGCGCTGCAAGCGCGCCTCCAAGGCTGAGCCCTATCCGCGCAAGTCATTGAAATCAAATCACTTTTTGTTATAGCGCGTCGTGCCGCGAAATTTCCCCCTTGCGCAGCAACGCTGAAGTCGTCATAACGAAAGCGCTGCGGGTTGAGGCTCATGCCAACGCCTTGACCCGGTCTTTGTCATGAGTCTCGCGTTTCGATCTGGGGAGAAACGAAACGATGAGTACTCGCAGCCGCTTCGCGCGGTGTCTGTCTTTTTGCGTCCTTTCCGCAGGCCTCTTGACGGCCTCGCAAGTCTTGGCGGCGCTGACCCTCACCGGTCATGTGCCCGTCGACTTCTCTGACCCTGGCGTCGTCGTGTTGGACGACGGCTCGACCGGCCCCGACGTCGGGATGCCGCCGGTGGCAGCCGGCGTCGTGAGCGGCTGGGACATGAAGGGGGTTCGCCTCTTTCATGACCCGGCATCCGACGTGCTCTACGTCGGGTTTGAGACCTTCGGCATCGCGGGTGATGCCGACGGTGACGGCGTCGAGGGCGGCACCAGCCCTTGGCTCGCGAGCGTGTTTGGCGTGGACCTGCCGCAGTTCGCCGAGACCGAGTCGGCCGCCGTGATGTTCGACTTCGACGGCGACGGCCTCTTTGACGTCATCGCAGGCGTCCCGGGCGACAGCGCGCTCGGTGACTTCACGGTCGCGCAGTTCGCGGGCGTGCCGAGCGCCCCGGCCTTCGCGTTTGGCCCCGTCCTCGCCGACCAGGCGATGGGCGCCTACACATCCGGGCCGACCTCTGCGTCCAGCCCGCACCTGGAGTTCGCCATCCCGCGCTTCTCCGAGCTGCCCGGTTTCGCCGGCTCCTTTCGCTTTCAGGCCTTCATGGGCTCCTTCGCCGACGCGGGCATCGGCGACGACCGCGTCCCGGACGGCGGGAGCACGCTGGTCTGCCTGGACGCGGACCAGGACGGTTACACGACCTGCGACGGCGACTGCGATGATCGGCAGGCCCAGGCCAACCCGGGCGCCCTGGGCGACCCCTTCTGCGACGGCATCGACGACGACTGCGACGGCGAGACCGACGAGGACTTCGGCGGCCTCGGCATCCCGACCGAGTGCGGGACCGCGACGGTCTGCCGGGCGATGGGCGTGCTGCTCTGCGTCAACGGGGAGACCGTCGACACCTGCGTCCCCGGCGACAACGGCGTCTTCACGCCCACCGCGACCTCCTGCGGCGCCGGCGCCTGCGCGGCGACCGGCAGCACGACCTGCGCGACGGGCGACGTGACCGACACCTGCACCCCGGGCGCTCCGGCCGCGAGCGACCCCTGTAACGGCATCGACGACGACTGCGACGGAGTGACCGACGAGGACTTCGTGCCCTCGGCGACCTCGTGTGGCGTCGGCCTCTGCCAGCGTGACGGCGTCACCCAGTGCGTCGCCGGCGTGCTCATCGACACCTGCGTGGCCGGCCCGCCCGCCGCCGAGACCTGCGACGGCGAGGACGAGGACTGCGACGGCCTCACCGATGAGGACGCTCAGCTTCCGCCCGCCCCCGTGTGCGGCCAGGGTGGCTGCGCCAGCGTCGGGACCATTCAGTGCATCTCGGGGACCCTCGTCGAGACCTGCGAGCCCGGCGGCTCCGAGACCGAGATCTGCGACGGGATCGACAACGACTGCGACGGCGAGACCGACGAAGCCGCGGAGCTGGCGGAGCCCGCGGCGTGCGGCCAGGGCGCCTGCGCGGCGGTCGGGACGGTCCAATGCATCGACGGCGAGGAGGTCGCGAGCTGTGAGCCGGCCCTGCCCGGCGCGGAGCTCTGCGATGGCCTGGACAACGACTGTGACGGCCTCACCGACGAGGACGTCGCGCTGCCCGCGCCGCCGACCTGCGGCGTCGGCGCCTGCCATGCGGTCGGGACGGTCTCCTGCCATGACGGCCAGCTCGTGGAGGTCTGCCATGCCCTCCGCGGCACGGAGGAGGTCTGCGACCTGATCGACAACGACTGCGACGGTCAGACCGACGAAGACGCTGAGCTGCCGCCCGCTCCGAACTGCGGCGTGGGCTCCTGCGCCGCCATCGGGACGTCGAAGTGCCTGCGCGGCGAGGTCGTGACGAGCTGCGTGCCCGGTCGCGCCCGCCCCGAGACCTGCGACGGCCTCGACAACGACTGCGACGGCCGGACCGACGAGGACCCCGCGCTCCCGGCGGCCAGCGGTTGCGGCGTGGGTGCTTGCGCGGCGACTGGCACGGTCGCCTGCGCCGGCGGCGCGATCGTCGAGAGCTGCGAGCCCGGCACGGCGCATCACGAGGACAACGGCTGCGACGGCGTCGACGACGACTGCGACGGCCAGACCGACGAGGGCTTTCAGGGCACCCCGACCGAGTGCGGCGTGGGCGCGTGCCACGGGCGCGGGCAGACCTCGTGCGTCGGCGGGGAGATCGTCGACAGTTGCATCGCCAGCGAGCCGGCCGCCGGCGACGCCACCTGCGACGACGTGGACGACGACTGCGACGGCGAGACCGACGAGGACTGCGCGCTCTGCGGCGACGGCGTCGTGCAGGACGGCGAGGGCTGCGACGACGGGAACGACACGTTTTTCGACGGCTGCACGCCGACCTGCGACATCGAGCAGTGCCCGCTGGTCCTCGACTTCGAGGTCGACGCCAAGGGGCACCCCGTCCAGGCCGGCGAGGATCTCTCGATGGCTTGGATCGACGCGGGCATCTCGCTGGAGGCGTACACGAAGGCGGACATGAGCGTGGGCACCCTGCCCCTCGCCTTCAACTCGGCGGCGCCGACGGGTGGCGACACCGACCTCGGCACGCCCAACGGGGCCTTCGGTGGGCCCGGCGTCGGCAAGGGCGGCAAGGCCACCAACGAGCTCGCGCGTGGGATGGTGGCCGTCATCGCCGAGAACCTGGTGGACGCGAACAAGGACGGCCTGGTGGACTCGCCCGACGACAACGCCAAGGGCGGCGCGATGGTCTTCGAGTTCGACTACCCGGTGTGCATCGACAGCGTCGGCATCCTCGACAACGACTGCGGCGAGACCATCACCCTGCGCGCGTACTCGGCTCAGGGGATGCTGCTGTCGACCCACAAGGCCTCGGCGCTCGGCGACAACTCCTACGAGTCCGTCGGCGTCGACACCTGCGGCGTGCGGCGGCTGGTCGTGACCATGACCGGCTCGGGCTCGGTGACCCACCTCACCTACTGCCCGGATACGACCGAGGTCTG
>CAZNZH010000228.1:7768-8146 GCA_964577445.1 uncultured Myxococcales bacterium | reverse complement strand
GGCGCGGCGTTATTGGCGCTCCAAGCCGAGCGCGACCTCGACGCCGTCGCCCACGCCCTCTCCGCCCACGCCGCCGTCGCCGCCCAGAGCGCGGGCGTGGTCCCGGCGGGCTTCGAGCTGGCCGTCCGCGCGACCTGGGACGGCGACGGCGGCCCACCCTTGCTGCTGCGCGGGACCCTCGACCGCCTCGATCTCGTCATCGACTCGAGCGGCCTCGCCAACGGCTTCGTCGTCATCGACTACAAGACCGGCGCCGTCTCCGACTACGGCGCCGCCGCCGACCCCGACGCCCGCCACGACCCCCACGACCACGACCCCGGCCTCCAACGCGACACCAGCCCCCACACCAGAAGCTGCCCCCGAGCGCACCCCGTACTC
>CAZNZH010000228.1:6010-7758 GCA_964577445.1 uncultured Myxococcales bacterium | reverse complement strand
AGCCCGACGCCCGCCGCGCCCAGCTCTTCCTCTACGCCTGGCTCGCTCGCCAGACCCTCGGCATCCCCTGTCGCGGCGTCTTCGCCGTCCCCGTCCTCGAGGCCGCCAAGCCCCGCGGCGCGCTGCTCACAAGCGACCACGGCCTCGCCGGCTGGGCCGAGGTCACCCACCGAAACGAGGCGCTGGACGCCGGCGCCTTCGACGCCACGGTCCTGTGGGCGCTCCAGACCGCCCGCGCCGCCGCCGCCGCCATCGCCGCCGGCCACTTCCCCGCCGACCCCGCCCGCGGCGAGCTCTGCGCCCGCTGCCCCCACAGCCTCTACTGCCCGCGAGAGCACCGATGACGCTCGGCCGCGACCCCGCGTCGCTCATCGCGCGCTACGGCCTCACCGCGGAGCAGGCCGAGTCCGTCGCCCGCCGCGGCCACCTCGTCGTCGTGGCGGCCGGCGCCGGCACCGGCAAGACCACCACCATGGCCAGCCGCTACGTCGACACCGCCCTGGCCCTGGCCGAGGCCGCGCTGCGCGAGCGCCCCCACGCCCCCGTGGCCCCCCGCCGCCTCCTCGAGCGCCTCGCCGCCGTCACATTTACCGAGCTGGCGGCTGGCGAATTGCGCGCCCGCATCGCCTCGGTCTTTCGCCGCGTCGTCCCCCAGCTCGCCGCGCACCCGAAGCTCGCCGCGTTCGCCCTGGAGGCCGCGCGCCTCGAGGGCGACCTCGCCATCGGCACGCTCCACAGCCTGTGCGCCCGGCTCTTGCGCCGCATGGCCTTCACCGGCGCGGTCCCGCCGGACTTCAGCGTGCTGGACGAGCTGGAGCGCGGCCTGCTCTGGGAGGCTGCGCTCGACGACGCGTTTGACGCCGCGGCCGAGTCCGAGCCCGCGCTGATGGAGCGCCTGCTCGCCGGGCGGCGCCAGGCCAGGCCGATCCGCGACTCGGTGCGGACCCTGTGTCGCAGCTTGGAGCGGCCCGATCTCGGGCGGCTCACTGTCCAGACCCTCGCCGAGCACAGCGCCGAGGCCACGACGCGCGCGGTCGATCTCGTGCACGCCGTCGCCCGCGAGCCCGCCGTCCGCCAGGCGGTCGAGGAGGCCGCCGCGCACCGAGCGAGCCTCGCCGCCGCCGGCCCCAAGCCCTTCGGCGTGGCGCTGGACATCGCGCTCCGCTGGGTGCGCGGCCAGGGCTCGGCGCTGCTGGTCAGCGAGGGCCTCAGCTCCTTTGGCGCGACCGACAAGCGGCTGGCGAAGCTCAGCCCCGAAGACGCCGAGCGCCTGCTGGGATTTTCAGCCGCCGTCGAGCGCCTGCGCGACGTGGCCAAGCCGCTGGGTCCCGCGCTGGACCCCGAGGTGCTCGCCCGCGAGCACGCCTGGACCCACGACATGGTGCGCCTGGCCCTCGACGCCGCCGAGCGCTTTGGCCGCGCCAAAGAGTCCCGCGGCGTGCTGGACTTCGACGACCTCGAGTCCGCCGCCATCGAGGCGCTCCAGGCGGCCGCGGAGCACGACGGCGACTGGCTCTTCGACGAGGTGCTGGTCGACGAGTTCCAGGACACCTCGGCGCGCCAGGTCGCCATCCTGCGCGGCGTCGCCGGCCCGGCGCTCGAGCGGGTCTTCGCGGTGGGCGACGCCAAGCAGTCGATCTATCGCTTCCGCGGCGCCGACGTCGCGGTCTTCAACGCCGTCGGCGCCTCAGTGCCCGGCGGTGTGAGCGCGCTGACGGTCAACCGCCGCAGCACCGCCCACGTCCTGG
>CAZNZH010000228.1:0-6000 GCA_964577445.1 uncultured Myxococcales bacterium | reverse complement strand
CGAGCGCCTCCTGCCCGCCGAGACCTCGCCCGACGCGCCCTGGGAGGCGCCCATGCAGCGGCTGGTGCCGATGCGGCCAGACGACCCCGAGTCGCCCCTGCCGCCGCTCATCTTGGTGCCCTGGCAGGCCGTCGACGACGCGGGCGAGCCGCTGGCGGCGGGCCCTCAACGCCGCGCCGACGCCGCGGTCAGCGCCGAGGCCGTCTCGCGCGTCATGGCGCGGCTGGGCGACCGCCGCGTCGAGCTGGGCGTCCTCCTGCGCGCGGTGCGAGGCGAGCGCCGCGCCTACGCCGACGCCATCTCCGCCCGCGACATCCCCGTCGCCGTCGAGGCCGGCGGCACCTTCACCACCGACGCCGCCACCGCGGCCGGCCTGGCGCTCCTGAGAGCCCTGGCGCTCCCCGGTCACGAGGCCGCCGTGGCCGCGGTCCTGCGCGGGCCCCTCATCGATCTCCCCGCCGCCGACCTCGCCCAGGCCGCCCTCGACCACCGCCCGCGCCCCGGGGCCGCCGCCGCCGACGCCCTGCTCGCCACAGCCACCCGGACCGCCGCGCTCTCGGCCCCCACGCCCTCCGACCAGACCCCGCGCGCCGCGGCCGCCCACGCGCTCCTGGCGGGCGTCCGCGGCGCGTCTCCCCTGTCGGTCCGCGCCCGCCGCGTCGTGGAGGCCGCCGGCGTCGCCTCGCGCCAGATCGACAAACTGCTCGATATCACCTCCGATCTCGAAGCCCGCGGCCTCGGGCCGGCCGAGATCGTCGGGTGGTTCGAGGCGCTGACCGCCACCGACCGCGACCGCCGCGTCCCCGACCCGCCGGGCCCGGGCGTCGTGGTGCGCGCGCTCACCGTCCACGCGTCCAAGGGCCTCGAGTTCCCCGTCGTCGTCGCGCCCCAGCTCGGCGAGGCCTTCGTGGCGCCGCGCCGCACCGCCGAGATAATCCAGGTCTCCGGCCGCCCCATCGTCGGCCTCTCGGTCCCTGACCTTCCCAAGAGCGCCGACACGGTCGCCAAGCTCCTCATCAAGACCCTCGAGCGGGCCCGGGAGCGCGCCGAGCAGCGCCGCCTGCTCTACGTGGCGCTCACCCGCGCCGAGGACCACCTCGTGCTCTCGCTGCCCCTCGGGGCCGCCGAGGGTGCGGACGACGCGGCCCGCGCCATCCTCCCGCTGCTGGCCGGGCTCGATCTCGGGCGTCCCGGCCCCGCGACCGTCGATTTGCCTGACGGCGCCTCGCTGCCCGTCGAGATCTGGCCGATGGACCCGGCCGCCCACCCGCCACCGGAGCCGAGCGCGGAGCCCCTGAGCCGCACCCCCGTCCCGCCCGCGCTGGCGGTGCTCGGCCCCGCGACCTGGTCGGTGACCCGCCTGGCCAGCCTGGCCTTCTGCCCCGCCTACCACGCCCAGGCGCCCGTCGCGCCCTGGCCGCGCCCCATGCGCCCCGACGTCTACCCCGACCCGCCCCCGAGCCCGCCGCCGCTGGTCGCCGGGGCCACGGGCGCCCACTCGTCCAGCGACCGCGGCACGGCGATCCACCGCTGGTTCGAGCAGGTGGCCGGGGCCGACGACGCCCGCAGCGTCCTGCTCCCGCCGTCGCTACAAGGGGAGGGCGAGCCCCTGCGCACCCGCCTCCTGGGCCTTTTGACACACCCCGCCCTCGCCGCCGCCTTCGCCCCCGGCGCGCGCGTGCTCGCCGAGCTCCCCCTCGAGGGGGTGCGCGACGGCGTGGTGCTCACCGGCTCCATCGACCGGGTGGCGCTCTCCCCGCGCCCGGACGGCCGCCTGGACGCCATCGTGGTCGACTTCAAGACCGGGATGACCGGCTACCCCGGCCCCGGCGGGCGGCACGTGGCCTACCTCGACGCGTACCGCTGGCAGCTCGCGGCCTACGCGTGGCTCTTGGGCGAGGCCCTGGGGCCGCGCCTCTATCCGCTGGTCCGCGGGCGGCTCGCCTTCGTCGACCCCGGCGACGTCGTGGTCGTGGACTACGAACTCGACACGGCCGCCCGCGCCGTGGACCGTGTGCTGGCGGAGCTGCACCAGCCCGAGATCCTCCCCCCCAACCACGCCGCCTGCGACGGCTGCCGCATGCAGCCCTTCTGCCCCGTCGCCCGGAGACCCTCGACATGAGCCGACCTCGCAGCTTGGCGCTGGTCGCCAGCCTCGTCTCGCTGCTGGCCCCGGCGGCGCAGGCGGCGCTCGCCCCTCTGGCGCTCCTGGTGGACGACGACCCGGTGCCCGCGGCGCTCTTGCTCCCCTACGGCCTGCTCTCCCGAGGCGACGGTGGTGGGCCGTGGCTTGCCTGCTGGCAGCGCTTCGACACCGCCGCGTACGGCCTGCTCACCGCGAACCGGCGCGTCCTGGTCGGCGGCCCGGCCGGGCCGTGGAACACCAACGACGACGGCTGCCGCTTCGAGTCCACCGACGGCACCGCCGAAAAACGCGCGGTCACCGGCCTCTACGCGCCGGTCCCGGGCGGGCTCGAGGTCCTCATCGCCTACGACGACAAGGTAGCGCCCTCGGGCGTCGCCCTGAGCCCGGACGGGGGCATCACGACGAGGCAGACCGGCGACCTGACCTTCGCCGAGTCCGGGGTCACGGCGCTCTTGGGGGCGGGCGACGTGCTGTGGGCCGTGACGCGGCACCGGCAGACCGGCGCGATGGAGGTCTGGCGCAGCGCCGACCGGGGCTTCACCTCCGCCGCGGTCCCCGCCGGCGGCCTGCCGGGCGGCGGCACGGACGGGCTGACGGCCGCCGCCGCCTCCGCCGAGGCGCTGTGGTTCTGGCGCGGCGACGACCTGCTGCGCCTCGGCGCGGACGGGGACGGGACGTCTGCGGGGTTCTCGATGGTGGGCGAGCCGAAATCCGCGCTGGTGGCCTCCGACGGCGGGCTGTGGGTGGGCTCGCCCGAGGCCGGACTCCTGCGCATCGCCCCCGACGGCACCTCGCGCGTCGCGTCGCCCTTGCCCACCGCCGCGCTCGCCTCCCGCGGCGCGCGGCTCTGGGTCGCCCACGTCGCGGCCGCGCCCGGCGACCCGCTGGTCAGCAGCTCGGGCGACCTCGGGCTGAGCTGGTCGGTGGTCATGGAGGCCGTCGCCGACGTCGGGCACCCGCCGCTGTGCACGACCTTAGTCTCGCAGCGGTGCGCCGCCGCTGTGACCAGCTACCGAGAGTCGCTGGGCCTCGTCGCCCCCGCGGCGGACGCGTCCGCGGAGGACGGCGAGACCACCCCGGGCGGCAGCGGAGGCGGCTGCGGGGCCGCGACCCCCGCCTCCGGCTGGCTCGGCGTGCTGCTCGGGCTGCTCGTCTACGCCCAGGTCTCCAGGCGCTCGCGGATCCGGCCCTGCTCGTCGAGCAACCCCAGGTCCGTCGCCACGTCCAGCGCGGTCACCAGGGCCTGACGCGCCGCATCGGGCCGCTCGACGGCGCGCTCGCAGTCGGCGAGCCCCATCAGGATGTGGCAGTAGGTCCTGTCGCGCTGACCCAGCCGCGCGTACCCCTCGACGGCCTCGCGGTGGTGCCCGACGGCCCCGTGCGCGTCGCCCGAGTGCCGCAGCGCCTCGCCGATATTGGCCTCCGCCAGGGCGAGGCCCCGCCGATCGCCCACCTCGGTGTACCCGTCCCGCGCCGCCCGGGCCAAGCGCAAGGCCTCCCGATGCTCGCCCTGCATCAGCGCGACGTCGGCGAGGTTGGCGTGGGCGTTGGCGACGGCCCGCCGATCGCCCATGGTCTCGCGGATGCGCAGCGCCCGCTCGAGGAAGGGGCGGGCCTCCGCGGGGCGCCCCTGGCCCTGGAGGATCATCGCGATGCCGCCGAGTGCCGTGGAGACGCCCCGCTGGTGCTCGATGCTGTCGAGGACCGTGAGCGCCCGGTGAGCGTGCTCGAGGGCGCCGTCCAGATCGTCTTTTTGATAGGCGGCGACGGACAGATTGTAGAGGGTGCGGCCCATGCCCGGGCGGTCTTCCAGCAGCTCTTGCAGGCTCAGGGCGTGGCGGAACTCGTCGGCCGCGGCGTCGATCTGGCCGGTCATCGTGTGGAGGTTTCCCAAGGCCTCGCGCGAGGCCGCCAGGCCCCGGGTGTCGCCCTCGGACTCGAAGACCGCCCGGGCGGCCTGTAGCGCCACCTCGGCGTCGGCGTAGCGGCCCACGGTCTGGAGCACCTTGCCGCGGCGGAGATCGCACCAGGCGGCGTCGCTCGAGTGGCCGGCCGCGCGAAAGGCGAGGGCCGCCTCCGCGTAGAGCCTCTCAGCGCTCCCGAAGTCCGCCCGCGCCTCGTCGACGTCGGCGAGCCCGCGCACGGCCCGGGCCGCCCCCGCCGCGTCGGAGGCCAGCGCGGAGAGGCCGCGCAGCGCCTCGAAGGCCTCGACCGCCATGTCATAGTGGCCGAGCTGGGTGCGGAGCTCGCCCAGGGCGCCCGCGATCTCGCGCTCGGCCGCGTCCACCGCCTCGTTCGCCCGCTCGCGCTGGGGGATGGTCAGCAGGCGCTCGCGCGCCCGCTGGTAGATGAGCACGCCGTCCAGGGCGTCCCCGGTGGAGCGCCCGCGGGCGTCGATGAGGTCCCACTGGACGGCGTCCCACGGGCGCCCGGCCGCCGCGTGGGGCGCCGCGATCTGCGCCGGGGGGATCGTGCCCTCCGGCTCGTCCAGGGTGGCCAGCAGCAGCGCGGCGTCCCCGTGGAGCCGCCGAAGCCGCCGCGCCCCGGCGTCCAAGGTGCGGCAGGCCTCGCGGATCAACCCCGAGTTCAGGGTCAGGCGGTCGGAGTCGTCGGCGTCGAAGCGCCCGAGGTGCGCCGCGGCCAAGCGGTCCGCCAGCGCGTCGACGAAGGCCGGCGGACCGCCATCGGGCTCGTCGGCGACGAAGGCCATCAGCGCGTCCATCGAGAGGCTCGGGCCCAGCACGCCGATGCGCTGGACGATCGCCACCGCGCGCGCCGGCTCCCCGGTGGCCTCGCATACGGCCATCAGGCGCGCGTAGAGGCCATTGAGCAGCGCGGGCGGCAGCGACCCGGGGGCCGCGCCGCCGTCGCGGAGCGAGTCGACCAGCCGGTGGCGGTTCGCGAGGTCGCCCGCGACGTGCTCCAGGCAGGCCACGGCGACGCCGGGGCAGCCGCCGGCGAGGCTGAGGATGCACTCGGCGAGGGCGAAGTCGGCGCAGCCCATGCGGTCGAGCAGCTCCTGCATCGCCTCGTCGTCCAGGGGGGGCAGGTCGAGGACCACGAGGCCGCGTCCCGGGGCGGGTTGGCCGAGCCAGGAGGGCGCTGGGCCGTCGTCGCCGATCAAGACGAGGAAGAGGCCTGGGCCGGCGGTCGCCAGCGTACGCGCGAGCTGCGAGACCACGGTGAGCGTCTCGGGATCCGCCCGGTCGCACCCGTCGAGGACCAGCACCAGCGGGGCCTGGCCGGCGAAGCGGAGCAGAAATCGGCACACGGGCCCGGCGAGCTGACGCGCGTCCATGGGGGCCGGCGGCGGGCTGGCCGAGGGGCGCAGCAGCTCCGTCAGCGACTCGACGAGCTCTGTGTCGGCCTGTTCGCCGAGGGCGTGATGGGCCACCAGGGCTCGCCGCACCCCGTCGCGCTCGAGCAGGGAGGTGCCCAGCAGGCTCTCCAGCCAGTCCATCACCGGCCCAAAGGGGACCGTCTCCGGCGTCGCCCCCTGCGCGACGCACGCGCGCGCCCCGGCGGTCCGGCGCGCTTGCCGCGCCAGCCAATCGCACAGGTGCGTGCGCCCGCTCCCCGCGGCCCCGCGCAGCCACGCCACGCCGCCCGAGGTGCCGACCAGCGCGGCGTCGAAGGCCGCCAGGAGCGCGCGCTGCGCCGGCTCGCGCCCGACCGTCCGGCCATCGTCGGCCAAGCGCGTCGAGGCCTCGCCGCTGGTCCCGTGGGCGGCGGACTGGCGGATCGTCGCCGCGTGCGGCATCACGCGGGTCGTCGGGCGTGGGGCGGGCTCGGGGCGCGGCAGCGGCGCCAGCGGCCGCGCGGCGCCGTCGGGCAGGCACTGCTCCAAGAGCGCG
>CAZNZH010000227.1:0-8152 GCA_964577445.1 uncultured Myxococcales bacterium | reverse complement strand
TCTCCGACGCGACGGGCGACGCGGTCTCGGACCGCGCGGGTGACGCGGTCTCGGACGCGACGGGCGACGCGGCCTCCGACAGCGCGGGTGACGCGGCCTCGGACGCGACGGGCGACGCGGTCTCCGACGCGACGGGCGACGCGGTCTCCGACGCGACGGGCGACGCGGTCTCCGACAGCGCGGGCGACGCCGTCTCGGACGCGACGGGCGACGCGGCCTCCGACAGCGCGGGTGACGCCGTCTCGGACGCGGCGGGCGACGCGGTCTCCGACAGCGCGGGTGACGCGGTCTCCGACACCGACGTCCCGCTCCCCACCTGTGGCGATCCGCCGCCCGGTGTGCCCGGCACCTGCACCGTGACCGCTGGCGACGCGACGCTGCTCATCTTAGGCGATCTCGTCCTGCCCACGGGCATCCAGCCGGGCGGGCAGCTCCTGGTGGTCGACGACATCATCACGTGCGTCGGCTGCGACTGCGCGGCCAAGTCCCCCGGCGCCACCCGCATAAGCTGCCCCGGCACCACGATCTCTCCCGGCCTCATCAACGCCCACGACCACATCACGTTCACCCAGATGAAGCCGGTGGACCACGGCACCATCCGCTACACCCACCGGCACGAGTGGCGGAAGGGCCTCAACGGCTTCAAGGCGCTGCCGGTCAAGCAGAACAGCCACGCCCTCGGCGACGCCTGGGGCGAGATGCGCCAGGTGATGGGCGGCTCGACCAGCCTCTTCGGCTCCGGCGCCGAGGTGGGCTTTCAGCGAAACCTCGACCGCGACAACCGCCTCGAGGGGCTCGATCACCCCGCCGCCGACTACAGCACCTTCCCGCTCGGCGACTCCGCCGGCAAGTCGCTGCCGCTGACCTGCTCGGCTTACAAGTACGACGACCCGAGCGTCGCCGCCGCCCAGAGCGCCTACGTCCCGCACATGGCGGAGGGCATCGAGGGCTCCGCTCAAAACGAGATCCTCTGCGGCTCCGGCACCAAGACCGGCGGCGTCGACCTCATCTTCCCGACCACCGCCATCATCCACGGCATCGGCCTCACCGCCGCCGACGTCGCCATGATGGCCGGTGAGGGCGCCGGGCTGATCTGGTCGCCCCGCACCAACACGTCGCTCTACGGATTCACCGCCGACGCCCCGCTCTACGACCGCCTCGGGGTCCTGGTCGCCTTGGGCACCGACTGGACCGCCTCGGGCTCGGCCACCGTGCTGCGCGAGCTCGCCTGCGCGCGGAGCTGGAACGAGACGTATTGGGACAGCTACTTCTCCGACGCCGACCTCGTCGCGATGGCCACCTCGTCGGCCGCTGAGCTGCTCGGCTTCGGCGACGTCCTCGGCAGCCTCACGGTCGGAAAAGCCGCTGATATCGCGGTGTTCGACGCTACAAAGAGCAGCGGCTACGAGGCGATCCTCGACGCGGAGGTCGACGACGTCGTCCTGGTCCTGCGCGGCGGCCTCGTGCTCTACGGCGACGCCGCGGCCGTCGCGGGCCTCGCCACGCCCAGCGACTGCGAGACCCTCGACGTGTGCACCCGCGCCAAGCGCCTGTGCGCGACCCGCGAGATCGGCAAGTCCTACGCCACGCTCAAGGGCGAGGTCGGCGCCGACACCTACCCGATGTTCTTCTGCGGCGCCCCCCCGGGCGAGCCGAGCTGCGTCCCCGCCCGCCCGGGCGAGTTCACCGGCGTCCCGGCCCCCAACGACGCCGACGGCGACGGGTTCGCGGACGTGGTCGACAACTGCCCGACGGTCTTCAACCCACCGCGCCCCCTCGACGGGCTCGCCCAGCCCGACGTGGACGGCGACGGCGACGGCGACGCCTGCGATCCCTGCCCCTTCGACGCCGACACGACGGCGTGTTCGTCGGTGGACCCCAACGATCTCGACGGCGACGGCGTCCCCAACGCGCTCGACAACTGCCCGAGCGTGCCCAACACGGACCAAAAAGACAGCGACAACGACCAGATCGGCGACCTCTGCGACGGGTGCCCCCTCGACCCCAACCCCGCCGGCCAGCCCTGCCCGCGCTCGATCTACGACGTGAAGACCGGGGCGGCCGCCATCGGCGAGGCCGTCAGCCTGGTCGGCGCGCTGGTCACGGCGTCCGGGGGCGACAGCTTCTTCCTCTCGGTGGATCCCGCCAGCGCAGGGTGGCTGGGAGCGCCGAACTCGGGCCTCTTCGTGTTCTACCCCACCGGCGCGCTCCCGGCGGTCGGCTCCCGGGTCGACGTGACCGGCAAGGTCTCGCTCTTTCACGGGCAGATTCAGCTCGACTCCGCCGCGTACACCGTGCAGGAGACCGGCGTGGCCTTGCCGGCGCCGCTGGCCGTGAAGACCAGCGATGTGCGCGTCGGCGGTAAAGACGCCAAGAGCCTCGAGGGCGTGCTGGTGAAGGTCAGCGGGCTCACGGTCGTGGACGCGTCGCCGCCGGGCCAGCCGGGCGAGACCGTCAGCGGCGAGTTCGAGGTCAGCGACGTCACCGGCGCCGCGCTCAAGAGCCCCGGGCTGCCCGTGGACGACGCGCTCTTCGCCATCAGCCCCCAGCCCCAGGCGGGACAGCAGTTCGCGTCCATCACCGGCGTGCTGCGCCTGTCCTGGGACCGAAACAAGCTCGAGCCCCGCGCCGAGGCCGACGTCGTCTTCGGAGCCCCCAAGCTCTTCGCCATCGAGCCGGGCTTGGGCACCGTCTACGAGCAGTCGACCGACGTCGCGACGGCACCCCCGCTGCGGGTGCGCCTGACCGGGCCCGCGCTCACCGACACCTTCGTGCCCGTCACCAGCGGCGACCCGACCAACCTCGTCGTCGTGGGCGGCGGCGCGACGGTGCTCGCGGGCGAGTCCTTCGCCGAGCTGCGCTTTGACAGCGTCGACGCGGTGACCGGGACCGTGACCCTGACCGGCCAGCTCGACGACGTCACCGCGACCGCGGCCGTCGAGGTGCGGGCCCTCACCGATCTCCCCAAGGTCATCGCCATCGAGCCCGACCCCTTGACGATGCTCATCGGGACCAGCACGACCGTCGAGCTCTTCCTCGACGCGCCCGCACCCCCGGGCGGCCTGGACATCGCCATCGAGACCGCCGGCGCCCCGGTCGACGCCCCGGCCTCCGTGCAGGTCGCGGCGGGCGAGTTCTCCGCCGAGATCGTGCTCCTCGCAGGCGACACCGCCGGGATCGGCACCCTCAGCGCCGCCACCGACGCCGGTGGCTCCTCGCTGCCCTACGAGGTGGTCGCCGTCCCCCCGGTCGGCCTGCTGCTGGCGGAGGTCCTCTACGACGTCACCGGCGACGACGACGGCCTGGAGTGGGTTCGCCTCTACAACGGCTCGACGGCGCCGGTGGATCTCGCCGGTTGGTCCCTGGGCCACGGCGGCGTCAGCTACACCGCCGGCACCTACCAGCTCGCCGGCGTCATCGGGCCCGGCGAGTGCTTCGTGGTCGGCGGCCCCAACGGCAGCGCCGACAACGGCCAGCCTGTCTACGGCCAGGCCAAGGACTTCAACCCGGACATCCAGAACTCCGGTGCGACGGCGGACGCGGTGGGGCTCTTCCACCTGAAAGCCACCGAGATCGATGGAGCCTCGCTGCCGGTGGACGCGGTGGTCTACGGCGGCGCCAACAGCAGCGGGTTCAAGGGGCCCGACGGGCTCCCCTACGCGCTGCCGCACGCCGACGACGCCCAGGCCAACAGCTCGCTTCTGCGCACGGGGCTCGACGTGTGGATCATCTCGGAGACGCCCTCTCCCAATGAGTGCCCGCCGATCTTTTAGGAGGCTGACGCGCGGGGCTCGCTCGCGGGTCAGCCGCTCAGCTCGGCACATCAGGGGGGCGGCGACAGTCGCCCCGACGCCGGGTCGTAGGTCAGCGCGAGGCGCCGGTAGTCGCCGTCGGCCAGGATCGCCGTGAGCACGAAGCGGCGTGGGCTCAGGCCGGACGCGGCCGGGAGCGTGATGAGCCCGCGGCCGTCGTCGTCGCGCGCCCGCGCCCGGGACTCGGGGCCGTCGCCCATCGCCAAGGTCAACGCGGCGAGCCGGGTGACCTCGCTGCCCCGCTCGGCGGTCACCAGGAGCGGCAGCTCGCCGCCGGCGGCCGGGCGCGGTTCCGGGAGGGCGATCCGCACGGTGACGCCGGACACGTCGGCGGACCACGCCTCGCCGAAGGGCGCCGGGAGCGCCGGCCGGGGCCCGCTGAGCGCAGCGGCCAGCGCCGTCGGCTCGGGCAAGGGTGTGTCGGCGGCGGCCACCGGCGGCGGGGCCTCCACGGCCGGCGCTTTACCTTCGGGCTCAGCGACCGTCTCGGCGGCGGTCGCGGTCACGGGCGCGGCGTCCGTCGCCGGGACCGAACCCTCCCGGGTGCTCAGATAGAACCAAGCGAAGAGCCCACCCGCCGCGACCACGACCAGCGCCAGCAGCGCCGCGATCAAGGCCCCGCGGCTCCGCTTCAACTCCGGTTCGTCACTGAGCGACGGGGGCGATCCGCCCGCTTCGCCGGTGGGCGCGTCCTGGGGAACGCCGGTCGGCGACATCAGCGACGCCGGCGTCATCCCCGCGTAACGCTCGCGCAGGGTGGCATCGGGCATCACGTCCGGCGCCGCGTCGACCACCGGGAACACGGCCAGGTCGTCCAGGAGCGCGGCGGCGTTGGGGTAGCGGTCGGCCGGGCGGCGCGCCAGCAGCCGGTCCACGATCCCGTAGACGCCCGGGGGCAGGGCGGGCGGCGGGCAGACCGACGCCAGCGGTGGCGCGTCCTCGGCCACCCGGCGCGTCAGCACCTCCATCGTGGTCTGCCCGGTGAAAGGCAGGGTCCCCGACAGCATCCGCCACGCGATGACGCCCAGCGAGTACATGTCCGCGGCCGGCCCCACGTCGCTGCGCCCCAGCGCCTGCTCCGGCGCCATGTAGTCGGGCGTCCCGGTGATGTAGCCCGTGCGCGTCAGCCGCTCGAGATCGCTCTCGGAGCGCTCACCCTCGGGCGACAAGAGGCCCGCGACGCCGAAATCCAGGATCTTCACGTGGGTCGCGCCGTGCTGCTGCACGATCATCAGGTTGGCCGGCTTGAGATCCCGGTGGATGACGCCCGCCTTGTGTGCGTCGTCGAGGCCGAGCGCCGTCTGGCGGAGGATGTCGATGACCCACAGGAAATTGAGCTGCCCGCCGCCCGCCCCGCTCATGATCGCGCCCAGGGTGTTGCCGCGCACCAGCTCCATCGCCAGGTAGTACAGGGTCTGGCCCGTGCGCGACCAGACGAACTGGTCGAAGTCGTGGACCCGGACGATGTGGGGGCTCGAGAGCTGCCCCACCACGCGCGCCTCGCGCTCGAAGCGCTTCGCGGCGACGGTCTTCGACAGCGCCGGCGAGAGCACCTTGATGGCGACCTCCCCGCCCAGCCGGCCGGTGCGGTGGGCGCGATACACCGTGCCCATCCCGCCCTCGCCGAGCCGCTTCTCGAGCTTGTAGCGGTCGCCCACCACCACCCCGAGCAGCAGATCCTCCGGCCATCCGCCCTCGGGCCGGGCCAGGCCACAGCTCCGGCACGCCTCGGCGTCGGCGCCGACTCGGGCGAGGCAATCCGGGCAGATGGTGTCGATCATCTTTGGGGGCCTACAGCTCTTCGACCCGCGTCCCGGCGAGGCCGCCGCGGGCGCCGGGCTTGCGCCGCTTGTCGGTCCGCTCCTCGCCCTCGGCCACCTCGCGCCGGGCCCTCGGCCCCGCGTGCGGTCGCGCGAAGGTCTGCACCGGCACGAAGAGGATGTCCTTGAGCTTGGTGAGCAGCCCCGCGGCGAAGTGGTCGTAGAGGCTGCCGCGGATCTCGACGTAGAAGCGAACGTCTCCGACCACACCGGCGAAATCGACGTCTTCGGCCGCGGCGCCCCAGCGGACCACGCCCTCGTGAAAGACCGGCTCGTCGGTCTGGGCGCTGCCGCGGATGAAGAGCTGGTGCGATGAGGGCCCCGGCTCGAAGTAGACCTCGCACCAGGTCTCGGCGAGGGCCTCCCCCGTCGGGACGATGAGCTTCGGCGTGGCCAACACCCGGATCAGCGAGTCGGCGGCGCCCTCTCCGACGTTCGTGGCGCGGACCTGCGGGACCATGATGAGGTCGTATCGAGTCGTCTGGGTGCCCATGGTGGCCTCGGCGGAGTGGGGGTTGCGCGGCACCCATCGTAGCCGGGCCCCGAGACGACGCAAGCCGGCCGCGAAAGACTCGCGGTTTGCCGCAGGCGCTCGCGGCGCCGAGCGGCGACACGAGCTCGCGCCGCGCCGCGCCGCGCCTCGCTGAGGGCGACACCTCCGCGCTCGCGTTCGAGCCGGTCGGGAGCTCACGCCTCGCGAGCTCGCGGCTGTAGCCCGAGGGGGCCGCGCTCGCGTAGGATGGGCCGATGCCTCCGCCGCGCCGCCTCGTGCTCGCCAGCACCAGCCCTTACCGCCGGGCGCTCTTGGAGCGGCTGGGCATGGCCTTTGACGTGGCCTCGCCGGGGGTGGACGAGGAGGCCCTGCGCCACCTGGCGCCCGACGCGATGGTGCGGGCGCTGGCGCTGCAGAAGGCCGAGGCCGTGGCCGTGGACGACGCGCTGGTCATCGGCTCCGACCAGGCGCTGGACCTGGACGGCGAGGTCCTCGGTAAGCCCGGCACCGCGGAGCGCGCCCGCTCGCAGCTCGAGCGCCTGGCCGGCCGGACCCACCGCCTGCTCACCGCCGTGGCCGTCCGCGACACCGCGACCGGCCGCGTCGAGGTCGCGCTGGACATCCACCGCATGACCATGCGCGCGCTCAGCGAGGCGCAGATCGCCCGCTACGTCGCGCTTGACCAGCCCCTGGGCTGTGCCGGCGCGTACATGCTCGAGCGAACCGGCGCCGCCCTCTTCGAGCGCGTCGAGGCCGACCCACAGACCGCCGATGATACGGCGATCGTGGGTCTGCCGATGATGAAGCTCTTGATGCTGCTGCGCCGCTTCGGCGTCGATCCGCTCGACCCCGCCTGACCCCGGCCCACCGGGATCCGGCCCACCGGGATCCCCACCCTCAGGTGAAGAGTCGCCGTAGCCGCAGCGCCGAGAAGAGCCCGCGCTCCTTCGCCGGCTTGGCGGGCGGCCGGCTCACGGCGGCGACCCGCTCTCGTGCGTCGGGCGGGACCACCGCGAGCAACGCCTCCACGGTGCGCTTGGGCAGCGCCTCCACCGATCGCGCTACGCGCTCGTTGTCGAGCAACACCAACGCCACACGTCGCCGCTCGTGGGGCTCCAAGCCGTCGACCAAGCGCGCCACATCGTCGGCCATGAGCCGATCCAAGAGTCGCGCCAGGCGTGCGGAGTCGCCTGAACGGAGAAGGTTGCGAAGCAGAAGAACTCGCGTCGCCTGGATGGTCATCGGACCACCTCCTGCTCATTTGCGTCCTGAGTTGACCGTAGCGGCCAACGGAGGACTCACCGAGCAGGCGAGGTTCCCGGGGCTGCTACGGCTTGATACTCGGCGGGTAAGCGCCTGTATCGCCGTCGACCATCTGACTCGAACTCCTGAATGATCCACGTATCGCCACGCGATCCCTTGGGAAGCGTGACCTGGCGGAAGTTCCGCCGGCTTGGCCCTGATCTCAGGCGCCCTAAGCGTGGCGCACCATGCTCTATCGGCAACGAGAGGTCAAGTCTGGAGACATGATTTCGCGGTGGGCGCGGCGGCGTCAGACGCTACTTGGGTGCGCGGATGAGGCGACGCAAGGAGCGCGGCCCGAAGCCCAGCGAGCCGTCGTAGCGGCGTCCGTCGATGAAGAGGGTCGGCGCTTGGGTGACGCCCAGGGCTCTGGCCTCCGAGGTGGCGCGGGCGACGGCGGCGTCCACGGCCGGGTCGGCGAGGCAGGCGGCGAGCGCGTCCGAGTCCGCACCGGCGTCCGTCGCCGCCGTGATCACGTCGTCGCGTGCGGTCACGCCCCGGCGGCTCAGCGCGTCGTGGACCGGCCAGAAGAGCGCTTGGCGTCCGGCGCAGAAGAGCGCCCGCGCGGCCAGCTCGGCCGGCGTGTCGCCTTCGGGGATGAAGGGGCGGACGTGCACCGAGATGGTCGGCTCGCCCGGGGCTGGCGCGGCGGTGGCCAGCTCGGCGACCGCCCGCGCGATCGGGCGGCAGGGGGCGCAGGCCAGGTCGTTGAAGAGCACCAAGCG
>CAZNZH010000226.1:0-8166 GCA_964577445.1 uncultured Myxococcales bacterium | reverse complement strand
GCCACGGTCGCGCACGACGACCAGATGCAGGCCGAAGGGCGACGGGATCGGGCCGCTGAGCTGGCCCACCGGCGCGGCGAACACCGCGTCGGCGAAGGGCTCGCCATAGTCCCGGGCGAGCTCCCCGTGGGTGGCTGAGCGGCCGGGCCGCGCGGTGGGGAGCGGGTCGCCGAGGCCTCGGTCCAGCGCCTGCCCGGGGTGCGCGCCGAGCCGCTCGACCAGCGCGTGGGCCTGCTGCTCGAGGGCCTCACCGCGCCGGCCGCGCGACAGGAAGATCCCGTCGAACCGGACGCGGGCGGGTCGCTCAAAGCGCTCCGGGTGCGCGGCGAGATGGGCGGCCAGCTCGCCCTCGGTCGGGAGCTCGCGGTCCGCACTCCGCTCGAGCAGCCGCTCGGCCCGAAAGATCAGGCGCTGCCGGACCACCAGGTCGGTGCGGCCCATCCCCATCTGTAGCGCCCGCGCGAGGAGCGCCTCGTCGTCGCCTGCCTCACCGACGAACCGCAGGTTGCGGATCAGGCGGTCGCGGATCACCGGATCGGTGGTCGCCCAGCCGAGGCCCAGCCCCTCCTCCACCAGGATGGCGTCGTCGATGCGCCGGCGCACCTCGCCCTCGCTCGCGTCCACCGGCGCGTGAATCGCCAGCTCACGGGGCGCTGGCGAGCTCGGTCGGCGCGCCACCTCGTGGGCGCCGAGGGCCGCCGCACCGAGCGCCAGGAAGCTCAACAGCGGACGGCGCATCACCAGCCGCCACGCCGCCGCCGAGCCCTCGCCCGGCGTGCGCGCCTCCGCCCCCTCGCTCACGGCGACGCCTCAGGCGAGTACCAGATGGGCGAGCTCCACGCGCGCTCTTGCACCGTCGGCGCGAATCGCTCGTCGCAGCAGCCCTCGAAGCCCTCGGTCACGGTCTCGGGCTCATCGCAGTCCACGCCGCCGGCCAGACACCGGCGCGTAGCCCAGCGGCAGGTCGCGACCTCGAGCACGCGCGCGTAGTAAAAGGTCGGGGCCGTCGCGTCGAAGTCGGGGTCGGTCCACACGGTGCACAGCGCGTCGGAACCGCCCGGAGCCGGCGCGCAGGTCGTGGGGTCCACAGCCCCGGGCGACGCCTCGCCCGCGACGTCGAAGACCTTCACCTCAAAGCCGCTCGCCGCCAGCCGCCCGCGGATGATCTGGATGCGCTCGAGCTTCTGCCCGGGCTCCGCGGCCGTCCCCACGTCCCGCAGCGCCGACACGACGATGCGGGGCGCGCCCCCCTCGGGCCCGGCCGACAGCGCGCCGCCCATGGGCACGCCGCCCGCATACCCGCGCTCGGGCAGGTCCACCGCGTCGCAGAGGTCGGCGCCATAGCCCCACCCCGCGAACGCCCGCAGCACGATGCGCGGCCCGCTGGTCCCGTAGGTCTCGCGCCGCTTCAGCGCGTCGAAGATCGCCCCCCGCGTGCGCTCCTCGGCCCACACCACCGCCAGCCCACCGGGGTTGAAGGCCGTGCTGTCGGGCAGCCCCTGCGGCAGCTCGTCGCGGTTGCCGTGCCCCGCCCCGCCGTGCCCCGGAAAGCCCGTCTCCGACACATTCCCCGCCGCCGCGACGTGGGTGTCCGTACCGGCTATGAACCCGAAATGATAGGGGTTTACACCCAGATCGCGCGCCAATTGCAGCCCCACCCCCAAGATGGGGCGCAGGAAATCCTGGGGCAGCGGCGCGGCGTCCTTGTCGAGGTTGGCCGTGGCCAGCGTGTTGTAGGGCAGCAGCTCGAACCCGCACAGCTCATCGCCGGCGGGCGTCCCGGGCATGCACTCCGAGGCCCCCTTGTGCTGAAAGATCTCGGCCAGCGGCTCCATCTTGGCCTGCATGCTCGCGTAGGCCGCGTCGATGGGCTCGCCGTCGCGGTTCAGGCCCGCAAACATCAGCCCCTTCGAGAGGTTCGAGTTGTGCGGGATCACCACCACGTCGCACCCATTGTCGGCGTCCAGGCAATCGCGCTGCAGCGCACTCCAGAGCCCCTCGGGGTACGGTTCATCCAGGTAGCTCGTGACGTGTGACGGCACAACCGCACTGCGGAATATCACGTTGCGATGCAGGTTCTGGGTGTTGGGGTTGCCGGTCCACTCGTAGCCGACGAAGCTGACGAACCCGCACGCGTCGCTGGTGTCGAGCGCGGCCGCGGCGGCGTCTTGAATCTCCTGCCACGCCGCGTCGCTGGCCTCCCGACAGTCCACGCCGTCGAGGCCGCACAGGTCGGGATAGCTGACCGAGTCGGGGCTGAACGCGGTGTAGATGTTCAGCGAGATGAACGCGGCGTCGGGGTCCTCACGGTAGGTCACGCACTCCGCGCGGTCGTAGACGACCGACCCCGGCGTCGTGCAGCCGCCGACGGTCCCCAAGAACTCGGCGTGGTCGGTCACCGCCGCGAAATCCAGGGGCCTCGCCAGCCGAATTCGCCGCAGCGGCTCGCCGTCGGCGTCATGCGGCTGGATGCCCACCTCCTCGCCGCGCGCGAACCGGTAGGCGTCGGTGGGCCTCAGGCGCGTGCCCTGGAGGTTCGCGTCCAGCGACAGGGCCGTGTGGACGTGCGGATCGCCGAAGTACGCGTTGCGCATCGGGTTGAAATCGGCGCAGCGCGCGGGCGGCTCGAGCTCGGTCTCGCCCGCGTCTTTTGCGTCGGCGCCATCGGCGGAATCGGCCGCCGCGTCGCGCGTGTCCGCGGCGCCGCCGCCCCCGCCACCGCAGGCGCTCGCCCACAGCGCCAACCCCACGAATACACACGCCCGCATGGTCCACCGCCTCGCCGCGCCGGCATCGTCGCCGGCCGCCCGCCAAGCATAGGTGCGAGCCGCGCGGAGACGCAACGCGGGTGGCCGCTTCACAACGGGCGCTGCCTGGGGCATGGATCTCGACCGTGCCCTCGCCGGCACATCGGCCCGCAGCCGCCCCGCACCCCCAGGAGCCCCATGCGCCGCGTCGCACTGGCATGCCTCTGCACCTTCGCTGCCGCTCACGCACCAGCCGCCTCCGCCGCGACCACACCGGTCACGCTCCGCCTGCTGAGGATTGGCGGCTCGCTGGAGATTCCAGACGACGGCCTGTGGTGGGAGCTCCGCAAACGTGACCCGAGGTACGACGCCGTGGCCCCCCTCGCCGAGCTCCATGTGCTGCTCCCCGGCACCTCGATCGCCAAGCTCTACGTCGCTGAGACCACCGCGACCTTGGACTGCGAAGGCGCGCTGCGAGCGCTGGCGGCGACCAAAGGCGGCACCGTCATCGGCGGGCTGCCCAAGCTGCCATCCGGCTACCACCCGGCCGCCACGAGCATCGACCACGGAGACGCCGGCCACCTCCTCACCCTCTGCTACGCGCGCGCCACGCGCCGCCTCCGGGTCCAGAGCGTCGAGCACTGGCCGACCCGCGATCTCGAGCGCTTCGTCCCGATCCTGACCGCCATCGCGAAGGCCAGCGACGACGCCCCGGCCACCGCCGCGACGACGCCACCGGCCCAGGCGCGCGCCCAGCCCACGCAGCAGCCGCCCGGCGCGACGTAACACCAGCGCGCGAGGCGCAGAGCGTGTAGTCTCGACGGACCTGCCTCTCCAACCCCAGCACCGTGACGAATGATCCCTCATGCTGCGCCGCACATCGGGACCTCGTCTCCCGGGTCGCCCCACAGCGGTGACCGCTCACCACCGTAGGAGCCCCATGCACCGCCCACTCTTCGCCAGCCTCGCCGCCGTCGCCGCCGTCGCGGCCACCGCCTGCCCACCCACCTCCGCCGCTACGGCCCCCGTCATCCTGCCCGTCGCCGGCCTCGAGGTGCGCCTCACCGCGCCCAAGGGTCAAACCTGGAAGGTCAGCTCCGAATGGAACCCCGCCGAGGCCCACGACCTGCTGGCCCTCGACCCCCCGAAATCCACAGATCCCACCTACAGGATCGAGGTCGGTAAGTTCACCCCACGCTGCATCGACCTGGTGAACCGTGGCGGCTACACCACCTCCACCCGCGGCACCTTCCCGACCCCGCCCAAGCTGAAGCAGTGGTACTCGTCGACCGGCTGGCTGGTCCACGGCAGACAGACGCTCGGCCTGGTCTGCGTCGCCACGCCCAATGGCCTGAAGGCCCTCGTGCAGGTCAGACTGCCGGACGCGGACCCGCCGGCCGATCCCGCAGGCGCCGTGAAGTCCGCGGTCACCAAGGCCGCCAGCGACCTCGAGGCCATCCGAAAGGCCTTCGAGACACCCACGACCGCCGACAGCCGCCCCCTGAATAACCCCCAGGTGACCGGCGACGGCTCGGTCGGTCCGCGCAAGCTACACTTCGCGAAGTCGGGCCTCGACGTGACCCTGCCCGCAGACGGCGCGTACTGGGGTTATGCCGCTGGCGAGGCGGACACGCTCACCCGCACTATCCCGCGCATGCCCGCGCTGACCGCGCGCATCTACGGCGTCCACGACCAGCAGTGCATCCCGTGGCTGGACTCGCTGGCCAGCCGCCTTGAGAAGCCGGCGACGCGCCTGTTCGACTACCCGGGTGTGCCGGCGGGCTACGCCCAGGGCGCCGTGATGTGGCCCGCCGACGACGCGGCAGGCACGGGTCACCAGATCGGCGTCTGCCACCCGATCGGAGACGACCTCATCGGCGTCGCGATGAATTCCACCCCGGCGGTCTCGGACGCCACGCTCTTCGCGCCGCTCTTGCAGGCCCTCGCCACCGCCGCCCAGGCCGCCTCGCCGGCCGGCTCGGCGAAGCCCCGCGTCATCCCACCCAGCGGCCGCCTCGCCCAGACCTCTCCGGGCGGCCCGCTGCTCCTCCCGGCCGCCGGCATCGAGGTGGACCTGCCGCGCGTCGCGGGCCAGACATGGACCGTCTCCGGCGTCGCCTGGAAAAAGGCCTCGTTACAGGGAAGCGACGACGAGCTGGCGCGCTGGGTGCGCGGCGTCTTCGTCGGCGGCGCGCGGGTGCAGCTCGGCAAGCTGACCGGCGGCTGCCGCGAGTGGCAGGCGAGGTTCCTCGGGCATGCCACCGGCGGCGGCCGCATGGAGCTGTCCGGCGAGGCCGGCGGCGGACTCGACGCCACGGCGGCCTGGGGTCTGGTCGGTTCGCGGCCGGAGGTCGCGATCTGCGCCCAAGACGGCACCTACGAGCTCAACCTCACCGTGTGGGGCCCGCGCCGATCGGGCGCGGCGATGGACGAGGCGATGGCGCGCGCGCTGCTCACGGCCAACCGGCCCTTCATCCAAGCGGTGGTGAAGGGCTGGTCGGCGGGCCCCGCCCCCGACGCGCGCCCCGCCCACGACCCGCGCCTCCACGTCGCCGGCGTGGAGCGCGCCCGCACCGTCGAGCTGCCGACCTCAGGCGCATCCCTAGAGATTCCAGACGACGGCTTCTTCTGGCTGCTGGACAAGCCCGAACACAAGCCTGGGAGCCCGGCCCCCCTCGACCGGCTCGCCATGCTGCTCCCCGGCACCTTGACGACCAGCCTCTACATCGAGCGCGTCCCCTCGACCACGGACTGCGCCGACGCGCTGCGAAAGGGCATGGAGTCCCGTGGCGGCGCGGTCATCACCGGGCTGTCGAACGTGCCATCCGGCTACGACGCCGCCGCCGCAAGCATCACCAAGGACGGCAGCCACACGCTCGTCCTGTGCCACGCGAGCGCCAAGCACCTCGTGCTGGTCCACATAGACGACCACTGGCCGACCCGCGATCTCGGGCGCTTCGTCCCCATCCTGGGCGCCATCGCGAAAGCCAGCGACAAGGCCCCGGCGACGCCTCCGGCTCAGGCGGGCCCCCAGCCTGAGCAGTAATATCCGCCACGCGCGACGCCGCGCTGAGGCGGGCGGCGACTTCGACCGGCCCATCTTTCCCGGGTCAGCCGCGTGAGGCATAGTCCCTCATCCTGCGCCGCCCATCCCCACGTCGTCTTTGGGCCGCTACACAGCGCTGACCGGTCATCGCCCCAGGAGCCCCATGCGCCGCCCCACCCTCGCCTGCCTCGCCGCCCTCACCGCCCTCGCGGCCGCCACCAGCCCACCCGCCTCCGCCGCCACGACCCCGATCACGCTGCCCGCCGCCGGCCTCGAGGTCCGCCTCGCCGCGCCCAAGGGCCACACATGGAAGGTCACCTCGCGCTGGACCCCCACCACCGCCCACGATCTCCTGGCGCTCGATCCCCCCAAACCCACAGCGCCCACCTATATGATCGAGGTGGGCAACTTCACCAAGCGCTGCCCCGAGTGGGTGCAATCGGGAAGCTACATCACCTCCACCCGAGGCACCTTCCCGACGATCTCCAAGCTCAAGCGGTGGCACCCGGTGACCGGCTGGCTCCGCTACGGCAAAGAGACGCGGGGCCTCGTGTGCCTGGCGGCGCCGACGGGCCTCGAGGTCATCGTCCAGGTCGTCTTGCCGAACGCGGACACGCTGGCTGACCCGGCCGGCGCGGTGAAGGCCGCGGTGGCGAAGGCCGCCGGCGACTTGGAGGCGATCCGCAAGGCCTTCGAGGCCCCGAACACCGTCGACACCCGCCCGCTGAACGACCCGCGCGTGACCAACGACGGTTCCGTCGGCCCGCGAAAGATCCACCTCGCCAATTCCGGCCTCGACGTCATGCTGCCCGCCGACGGCGCCTTCTGGCGCTACGAGGCGGGCGAGGTGGACACGCTGTTGCGCCAGGTCCCGCGCATGCCCTCGCTGATAGCGCGCGTCTACGGGCTAGAGTCCCAAGACTGCACGGCGTGGCTGGACGGGATGGCCAGCCGGCTCAACCACCCCGCGACGCGCCTGTTCGACTATGCCGGAGTGCCGCCGGGCTACGTGCAAGGCGCCATCATGTGGCCGAGTGCCGCCGACGATGGCGTCGTGCACGAGGTCACCATGCTGTCGGCCCCGGGCGTCTCGGACGCCACGCCCTTCGAGCCGCTGCTCAAATCCCTGGCCGACGCCGCGCGATCCATCGTGCCCGCCGGGACCACGAAGCCGCGCCCCATCCCGCCCAGCGGCCGCCTCGCCGCGAGCACCCCCGGCGGCCCGCTGCTGCTGCCCACCGCCGGCATCGAGGTGGACCTGCCGCGCGTCGCCAACCAAACCTGGAGCGTGCGCGGCTCGGCCATCCGCAAAGACGACGGCACGACCGTGTTCAAGGACGAGCTCAGCCGCTGGGTGCGGGGCGAATTCGTCGGCGGCGCCCGCGTACAGGCCGGCGATCTGGCCGACGGGTGCCCCGAGTGGCAGGCCAGACTGCTGTCCGTGTGGACGGGCGGCGGGCGCGTTGAGCTGTCGGGCGAGGCGGGCGCCGGGCTTTACGCGACGGCCACGTGGGGCACCAACGACTCGCGCTCCCAGGTCGCCGTGTGCGCCGAAAATGGGGGGTACAGGCTGAACCTGACGCTGTGGGATGCCCCCCAAGCCGGCGCCGTGATGGACGAAGCGAAGGCGCGCGGGATGCTCGCGGCCAACCGCCCCCTCATCCAGGCCGTGCTCAAGGCGTGGCCGGGCGGGCCCCACCTCGATGCGCGCCCAGCGCACGACCCCCGCCTCCGCTTCACCGAGCTCAAGCGCGCCCGCACGGTGCACCTGCCTGTCACCGGCTACGACGTCGAGATACCGGACGACGGCCTCTTTTGGCAGGCGGTGACGCCCGCTCGCGAACCCGACGGGACGATGCCCCTCGACTCGCTGACCATGGAGGTCCCGGGCGCTTCGATGCTGGACCTCTACGTCGAGGCCGCGGCCGGCGACACCAACTGCGCCAGCGTGGTCGAGACTGGCGTCAAGGCGCTGGGCGGCGTCATGGACTCGGGCGTCGCCAACATGCCTTCTGGGTACGCTCCCGAGGTCGGCCGCATCACCCAAGGCTCGGACAACCACATCCTGGTCCTCTGCCACGCCAACGCGAGGGGCACGGTGGTCGTGCAGGTCATCGATAACTGGCGCACCGACGACGTCGGGCGCCTGGTGCCGATCCTCGGCGCGATCGCCAAGGCCAGCGACAAGGCGCCAGCCGCCCGCCCGGTCCCGCCCCCCGCACCGCCGCGGCCGCAGCCGGCCCAGCGGACGCCCGAGGCCCGCCCGGCGACGCCGCCGCAGCCACCCGCGCCGCAGCCGCCCGCGCCGCAGCCGCCCCCAGCTACAGGCGGAGAGCCGCCATCCACTTCAGGGGCTGGTGGGAGACCGAGGTC